>NZ_JBFULT010000009.1:0-41873 GCF_054049755.1 Bradyrhizobium sp. P5_C11_2 | reverse complement strand
GACCCGATCTGTCGAAATTCGCAGGATGTTGGCCAGGGCAGTAACGCAGAAATCCGAAATCTGCTCGCGTGTCATGTCATTTCCCAGAAACAATTGAAACGACAATACGGGCGACCCCCAGGTTGTCAATTTGGCCGGAACGCCGCGGCGTTGAAGGTTGGGGACTGTTGCTTTCCTGCGTCGCCAGCTGCTCAATTCATGCACAGACTGGCGCGATTTCCCGCGGTCGACAGCGGCAATGGCTGGCCGTATCCTCCCGAAATTGCCATTCGACGCGCGTGACGGGATTTTCGCATGAACCGCGCCCGCCTGTTTGCCGCATTTTTCCTCGTGGTTCTCCTGTCCGGACCTGCTTTCGCCCAGCGCGGCAATGATTTTGATTCGCTGCTCGCGCAGATGAACGCGGCGACGCAGACCGGGCGCTGGGCCGACGGGCTGGCCGCCGCGCAAAAGCTGGAAAACCTGGTGCGCCGCCGTCAGGGCGCCGACAACATGAACTATGCCGGCGTGCTGCACAACGAAGGCATGTTCCTGCACAACCTCGGCCGCTACCCGGAGGCTGTCGACAAGCTCAATGGGGCGCTCGCCATCAAGCAGCGCAACAACGACGTCGCCTCCACGCTGCGCACCGCCAACCTCCTGGTCGGATCGCTCGGCATGCTCGACCGCCGGGCGGAGGCGACCACCGTCGCCGAGCGGGCGCTGGTGCTCGGCACCGGCGCGTTCGGCGCCAACGATGTTCGTCTCTCCGACACACTGTCGGCGCTTGGCGGGCTCGCGCGCGACAAGGAAAACTACAAGGAAGCGGGTGACTATTTCGAGCGTGTGCTCGCCGGCTTGCAGGCCGCAAACGCGCCGCCCGTCGATGTCGCCTCCGCGATGGACAGTCTCGGCGATGTCTATGGCCTGCTCGGGCGTTTCGACGATGGCGAGCGCCTGTTGAGGCAGGGGCTCAGTCTGCTCGACCGCGGCTTTGGCCAGAACGCCGAGGCCGCGCCGAACTACGACAAGATGCTCAACGATCTCGGCAACCTCTACATGGATGCGGGCCGTCTCGCCGAGGCCGAGGCGGTGATGCGGCGCTCGCTCGCGATCGCCCGGGCGCGCAGCGGTGATGCACATCCGAACGTCGCGGCCGCTACCGGTAATCTCGCAACCGTGCTCGAACATGAGGCGCGCTACGCCGAGGCTGAAAAACTCTATCAGCAGACGCTTCAGGCCTATGAGCGGATCTACGGTTCGAACCATCCGACCACCGCGATCGGCCTGAACAATCTCGCCAATGCCTATACGGCGCAGGGGAGGAACGAGGCAGCCGCCGGCCTCCAGGAGCGCGTGCTTGCGATTTACGAAAAAGCCTTTGGCGCCGAGAGCCCCGATGTCGGACGCGCCCTGAACAATCTTGCCAACAGCTATGCAAATCTGGGGCGCAACGATCGGGCGCTCGGCCTCTACCGCCGCTCGCTGGCCGTGATGGAGCGCAAGTTCGGCGAGGGCAGTGGCCCGAGCGCGCTGGCGGCAGGCTCGCTCGGACAGGCCCTGATGGAGATGGGCCGCACGGACGAAGCCCGGTCCTATCTTGTCCGATGCCTCGAGATCGACGAGCGCGTGCTCGGCGGCAAGCATCCGCAACTCATCAAGGACCTGCGCAGTGTCGCGCTGCTCGACCTCAAGACCGGCAACATGGCCGACGCGCGCGGCCGGCTCGACCGTGCGCTCGCGATCGCGCAGGACAGGCTCGGGCCGCRTCATCAGGACACCATCGCCACCCTGATCGACCTCGCCGACATCGACCGGCGCGAGGGCAGATGGCCGGATGCGCTGGCGCGGCTGCGGCTTGCCGCCTCCGTTCTCAACGCACAGCGCAACGCGCAATTCACCCGTTTCACCGCGCTCGATCCCTGGCTGATCGATGCGATCTGGCGTGTCGCGGACGGCAAGCCCGACAACGCCGCGAAGGACGAAGCCTTCGGCGCCGCGCAGCGCGCGCACGAGACCAGCGCCGGTGCGGCGCTGGCGCAGATGGCGGCGCGCTTCGGTGCCGGCAATGACGCGATCGCCGGCCTGGTCCGGCGCCAGCAGGACCTCAAGGCGAGCCTCGAAACGCTCGACAAGCGCGTGACATCCGAGCTCGGCCAGGCGGACGGTAAGCGTAACGACGCATTGATTGCCAGCCTGCGTGCGCAGACGGCGCAAACGCAAAAATCGCTCGATGACGTCTCGGCCCAGCTCGATCGCAGTTTTCCGGCCTATGCTGAATTGTCCAATCCGCAGCCGCTGTCGATTGCGCAGACCCAGGGCTTGTTGAAGCCGGATGAAGCGCTGGTGGCGTTCATCGCGTCAGGCGACAAGACCTATGCTTTCGCCGTGACGCGCGAGGCGAGCGCGTTGCGCCAGGTCGCACTCGGCAGCCGCGAGATCAGCGATCGCGTCGCGCATCTGCGGCTTGGACTCGCCGATCCAGAAGCCGCCCGATCGTCATTCGATCTCGATGCATCCTTCGAACTCTACACCGCGCTGTTCGAGCCGATATCGGTCGACATCAGTGGCAAGCCGAAACTGCTGATCGTCCCGGCCGGTGCGCTCACAAGCCTGCCGTTTCATGTGCTGGTGACCAGGAAGCCCGACACCGCGTCCGCCGATCGCTACCGGCAGGCGGCGTGGCTGCTGGGCGAGCGCGCCATCACGGTGCTGCCGTCGGTGCCGAGCCTGCGCGCGCTGCGCAGCTTTGCCAAGGACTCGCGCGCGCAAAAGCCGTTCATCGGGTTCGGCGATCCCGTGTTGCAGCGGACGCCTGCGGAGAAGCGCGCAGGGCGCAGCGTGCAGCCGTACCAGAGCTATTATGATGGCACGACCGTCGATCTCGACCGCCTGCGCACAGGACTTCCCGCGCTGCCGGAGACCGCAAGCGAGCTCCAGGCCGTGGCCCGCGCGCTCGGCGCCTCGCCGCAGGATGACGTCAAGCTCGGCCCGGCCGCGACCGTGACCAGCGTCAGCGCATTGCCGCTCGATCAATATCGCGTCGTCGATTTCGCCACCCACGGGCTCGTCGCCGGCGAGGTCAACGGCCTCAGCGAGCCGGCGCTGGTGCTCTCGCTGCCGGACCGGCCGACCAGCGACGATGACGGCCTGCTCACCGCAAGCCGCATCGCCAAGCTCAAGCTCGACGCCGATTGGGCGGTGCTCTCGGCCTGCAACACGGCGGCCGGTGACAGGCCAGGCGCCGAGGGGCTGTCGGGTCTTGCGCGCGCGTTCTTCTATGCCGGCGCGCGAGCCCTGCTGGTGTCGCACTGGCCGGTCGATTCCGATGCGGCCGTGCGCCTGACCACGGGCGCCTTTTCCGAGCTTACCGCGCATCCCGGCATCGGTCGCGCCGAGGCGCTGCGCCGGTCGATGAAGGCCCTGATCGCCGACCGGTCGTCGCCGCGCAATGCCGATCCGGCCGTGTGGGCGCCCTTCGTGCTGGTCGGCGAGGGCGGTTGACGGCGGCMGCGGAAGGCCGAAACTGGTGCTCAAAAAGGACCGGTTCCGGGAGTGGTTCACATGCGGCTTATCTTCATCGCGACGATGGGCGTTCTCATGATCGGGCAGGCAGCAGCCAGGGATGTGTTGTCAGGCGCTAGTCTCTATGCCGACGTCGAGCGCTACGCCTCCTTCGGCCTGCATCGCTTCGGCTCGCCCGGCGACCGCGCCACCGCCGACTGGATCGCCGGCGAGATGAAGCAGGCCGGGTTCGACGTCAGCTTCCAGCCCGTCGTGCTCAGCCGGCAATACGTCGTCGAGCAGGCCAGCGCCGAGACGGCCGGCATGTCTGTCGAGGCGACGCCGTTCTGGTGGCCTCCGCAGGACAGGGCGAGCTTCCATCTCACCGCGTCGCTCGCGCGCGACGGCGATGTCGCCGGAAAGATCCTTTTGCTCGACCTGCCCTTCGACCGCGGTGCTTACCTTGGTCCGGCCCATCGCGCCGCGATCACCGAGGCCGCGGCGAAGAAGCCCGCGGCTATCCTGCTGACGATCGGCAATCCCGCCGACGACCGCTTCGCCTACAACGTCACGCAGGAGGATGCGCCCTGGCCGGTGCCGGTGATCGTGGTCGGCGCCAGGTCGCGGCCGACATTCGAGCGTGCGCTGGCGTCAGGCGCATCGGTGACGTTCGACGTCAAGGGTCACTACCAGCGCGATGTTGCGGGCCGCAATGTCGTCGCCGAGACCGGCGTTGGCCGCGACCCGACCATCGTCGTCTCCACGCCGATGACCGGCTGGTACAGTTGCGTCTGCGAGCGCGGCCCCGGCATCGCCAATTTCCTCGCGCTGGCGCGCACCGTCGCGGCGGAAAAATGGCCGGCGCATTTCGTCTTCATCGCCACCGCCGGCCACGAGATCGGCCATGGCGGCATGGAGCTGTTTCTGAAGCAGGGCGCGCCCGCGCCGAAGGATACGCTGGCCTGGATTCATTTCGGCTCCTCGAACGCGTGCTACGCCTTTGCGGAAGGGGGCCGTATCGAGCGACCCGAGCAAGAACGTTATCTCGTGCTGAGCAAATCCGCTGTTGCGCTCACCGACGAGGCTTTCGCCCATGTCGCGGCCAAACGTCTGGTGACGGAGAAGCAGGCGGTCGGCGAGCTGCGCGACGTGCATGCGGCGGGCTACGCCAATTTCCTCGGCATGGCCGGCCGCCATCGCAGCTTCCACACGCCGTCGGATGATCTCGGCGCCACCGGGCCCGAGATCCTCGAGCCGGTCGCGCGCGCCTTCGTCGACGCCGCGCGAAAAATCGTCGAACGCGGCAGCGCCGCGTTCAGATAGAGCATGATCCGGAAAAGTGTGGAGCGGTTTTCCGAAAGGATCATGCTCAAACAATAGCGTCAGTTCTGGTAGTAATTGTAGCCGCCGCGCGGCTGATAATACTGGCGGGGCTGYGGCTGATAGTAGCCCTGCTGGCCGTAGCCCTGATTGTAATATTGCTGCGGCTGCTGCTGATAGACCTGCGCGTCATAGAGCGGGCGGCTGGCCGGACGCGGCGCCGGGTAGCGCGCGCCGGTGTCGCTGCCGTCGGCCGGATAGATGTAGTTGTCGTCCTGCGGCATGTAGCGGCGGGCGGGCTGCGCCGGCGGCGTCAGATTCACGGGATCGCCTGATGTGGCGTACTGCTCTTCGGCCGGCTGCGGGGCGCGGGCCACCGCTGCGGGGTTGCGGCCGCGCGGATTGCGCGCCAGCGCCACCTGCGCCGAGCCGGTCAGCGTCACCGTGGTGTTGAGCACGCCCTGCTGCTGCACCAGCGCGTAGAGCGTCGATGCATTCTGGCGCGACAGCCGCACGCAGCCGTGCGAGGCGGGCGAGCCGAGGCGGCCGACCGAGTCGGTGCCGTGGATGGCGTGCCCGACCTTGGTGAAGAAGATCGCGTGCGGCATCGGCGCGTCGTCGAATTCCTTGGAGTAGTGATCCTCTTCCATGCGGAAGGCCCGGAACCCGCCGCTCGGCGTCTCGCGCGACGGGATGCCGGTCGACACCGGCCAGTGATAGCGCGCGACGCCGTCGACGGCGACGGTCATCTGCTGATTGTCCTTGTCGACGGTGATCTCGACCTTGGCCTGCGCTGTGCCCGCGCTCAAAAGCAGCAGGGAAGTACAAGCAATGAAAAACGAACGCATCTCGAAACGCATTTGAGGGAAACCCATTTTAGTCCTGGCCTCCGGCCTGTTCACGCAGGCGCCGCGGCTCTCCGTCCCCCGGTGTGCACTATGCCTGCAATCCGGCTTTCGTTCCAGCGGCCCGCCCGTCCATCGTTAACGCGACGCCGGGCGTAAGCAAGGCCGCTTTGTGCCGCGCTGCCTGCGGCGGTGCTGACATTTTCGCGAGCATCCCGGGCGTTCACGACGCCGACAATTCGTCACAAAGACGCAACCATTTGGCCGCGCCTGGCGTTGATCATGGCCTGCCTGACGCGCGGCTTTCGCCGCCATTTACCCCGTAAACTTTCCTTGGGATCGAAGATGAACAAAGCTCGCATCGCTGCCGCTCAATTGCCGGCCGGTTTACCTGTCCGCCTGCTTTTCGCCGCCGTCGCCATCCTCCTCGCGCTGCTATCGCTCCCGCAAGCCAGCCACGCCCAGGGCATCGTGCGCGGTGCCCAGGAAGGCTCTTATGAAGGCAACCGCATTGCCGGCCCAGTGGGCGGCGTGGTCGGAGGCGCGGTCGGCGCCGGGGTCGGCGGCGCCGTGGGCGCGGTGGAGGGCGTGTTCGGCATTCCACATCACCGCCATTACCGCTGCCGCGGCTATTATGACGGCTATCACCGCTTCCACTGCTATCGGTGAGCTGCTGGTCATTCCGGGGCGCGCGTAGCGCGAGCCCGGAATCCATCGAACGGCAGAGCAAGTGGATGAATGGATTCCGGGCTCGCGACTTCGTCGCGCCCCGGAATGACGGCGAGGGTCAGTTCTTCAGCCGGTACCCCGTCCGGAAAATCCACCAGATCACGACCAGGCAGATCACCAGGAACGCCGTCGTCATGCCGATGCTGACGGATACGCTCACGTCCGCAATCTCGTAGAAGCTCCAGCGGAAGCCCGAGATCAGATAGACGACCGGGTTGAGCAGCGCCACCGTGCGCCAGGTGGGCGGCAGCATGTCGATGGAATAGAAGCTGCCGCCGAGAAAGGTCAGCGGCGTCACCACCAGCATCGGGATCATCTGCAGCTTTTCGAAGCCGTCGGCCCAGATCCCGATGATGAAACCGAACAGGCTGAAGGTCACCGCCGTCAGCACCAGGAAGGTCAACATCCAGACCGGATGGTGGATATGCAATGGAACGAAAAGCCCGGCTGTTGCCAGGATGATGAGGCCCAAAATGATCGACTTGGTCGCGGCCGCGCCGACATAGCCGAGCACGATCTCGAAATAGGAAATCGGCGCCGACAGGATCTCGTAGACCGTGCCGGTGAATTTCGGGAAGTAGATGCCGAACGAGGCGTTGGCGATGCTCTGCGTCAGCACCGACAGCATGATCAGGCCCGGCACGATGAAGGTGCCGTAGCTCACGCCCTCGACCTCGCTGATGCGCGAGCCGATCGCGGCGCCGAACACCACGAAATAGAGCGAGGTCGACACCACCGGCGAGACGATGCTTTGCAGCAGCGTGCGCCAAGTGCGTGCCATTTCGAACAGATAGATGGCGCGGATGGCGCGGTGGTTCATGACGTCCTCACGAGGTCGACGAAGATGTCCTCGAGCGACGATTGCGTCGTGTCGAGATCGTTGAAGCGGATGCCGGCGTTGCGCAAATCGCTGAGCAGGCTGGTGATGCCGGTGCGCTCGCCCTTGGTGTCGTAGTCGTAGATCAGCGTCGCGCCGTTGTCGCAGAGGTCGAGCTTGTACTGGCTGAGGCTGTCCGGCAGGGCGCCGAGCTTGCCCTGCAGATGCAGCGTCAGCCGCTTCTTGCCGAGCTTCTGCATCAGGGTCGCCTTGTCCTCGATCAGCACGATCTCGCCCTTGTTGATGACGCCGATGCGGTCGGCCATCTCCTCGGCTTCCTCGATGTAATGCGTGGTCAGGATGATGGTGACGCCGGACTGCTGGAGCGTGCGGACCACCTCCCACATGCCCTTGCGCAGCTCGACGTCGACGCCGGCGGTGGGCTCGTCCAGGAACAGGACCTGCGGCTCGTGCGACAGCGCCTTGGCGATCATCACGCGGCGCTTCATGCCGCCCGAGAGCGTGATGATCTTGTTGTCCTTCTTGTCCCACAGCGAGAGGTCCTTCAGCACCTTCTCGATATGGGCAGGGTTCTTCGGCTTGCCGAACAGGCCGCGGGAGAAGCTCACGGTCGCCCACACGCTCTCGAAGGCGTCGGTGTGCAGTTCCTGCGGCACCAGCCCGATCAGCGAGCGCGCCTTGCGGTAGGAGGTCTGGATGTTCTCGCCGCCGACCAGGACCTTGCCCTCGCTCGGATTGGCGATGCCGCAGATGATCGAGATCAGCGTGGTCTTGCCGGCGCCGTTGGGGCCGAGCAGCGCAAAGATCTCGCCGCGCTTGATATCGAGATTGACGTTCTTGAGCGCCTTGAAGCCGGACCCATAGGTCTTCGACAAATTGGCGACGGAAATGATGGAGGACATGATGGCCGCAAGTCTGAGGAGCAATGGCTGGGGAAGGGGGGCTGGAACTCGCCCGGGCGGGCGGGTCAGCGGAGCCCTGAGATAGGAATGGCCTTGCCCGGCCGCAATTGGGGAGAGAAAAATGGTCTCAAAACAGGCCGTTAGGTGGCTGGTTTCGAGCAAGTGTTGCGCGATGGTCACGGCTTGCTGCTAAGATTGCCGCTCACGCGGCTCTTTGTTGCGTCTGCGGGCAGGCCGTGGCTACGATTCCGGCCAATCGCGAAGCGTATTGTCCCCAGGGAAAAGACCGATGAGACCGAACGGCCGTCACACCGCCGGCGCCAGCCAGTTGTCCACTATCCGCGTCTGGGCGATGGGCCTGCTCCTGCTGTCAGCTGTTGCCATGAGCCCGACCACCGCCAAGGCGGCGCCGAGCCAGTCGGCGGCCGCGACCACGCATGTCTACCTGCTGCGCGGTGTGCTCAACATCTTCTCGCTCGGACTCGACACCATCGGCTACCGCCTCCAGGCGCAGGGCATCCCGGTGACCGTCGCCAACTTCGTGTCCTGGTCCTCGCTCGCCGATGAGGCCGCCGCCGACTACCGGGCCGGCCGCGTCAAGACCATCATCCTGGTCGGCCATTCCTCGGGCGCGACCGCGCTGCCGGACATGATCGCCAAGCTCAACCAGCTCGGCGTTCCCGTGAAGCTCGCGATCGGCCTCGATTCCGTGTTCAAGACCAGGCTCTCGACCGGCGCCGAGCGCTACATCAACATCTATATCGGCGATGGCCCCGGAGAGCCGGTGCGAGCCGCAGCGGGCCTGCGCGGCAAGCTCGACAATGTCGACGTCCGCGGCACCGGTGTCGGCCACATCTCGATCGACAAGAACGAGGCGATCCAGCGCCGCGTCATCGGCGAGATCGACGCCGCCATCATGCGCTCGCGCGCGCCGGYGGCACCGATCGCCGAACCCGCCGCGCCGCGGCAGGCGCGCTCGGCGGCGGCAACGGCTCCGCGGAACTGAGGGGCGCGCTCGACGCATCCTCAGTTCACCTCTCCCCGCTGGGGAGAGGTGAACCTGGCGCCCGTCGGGACTTTACTCATCGCCCGCCTAGGCAGCCGTCACGCGGACCGGCATGCTCTCCAGCCCGCGCAGGGAATTGTTGAGCCTGCGCCTCGGCTCCGCGGTGAGCTCGATGGTCTTCACGCGCCTGGCGAGCTCGCCAAAGATCAACTCGCCTTCCAGACGTGCGATCATCTGGCCGACGCAGGCGTGAATGCCGGCGCCGAAGCCGACATGTCCGGTCGCGACGCGTTCGACCTCGAAACGGTCCGGATTGTCCCAGCGAGCCGGGTCCCGGTTGGCCGAGGCCATGAACAGCAATACCTTGCGGTGCGCCGGGATCACGCCGCTGGCGGTCTCGACGTCGCGCGAAGTGGTTCGAAAGAACGTCTGCACCGGTGAATCGTAGCGCAGGCCTTCCTCGAAAGCGTTGCGCGCCAGCTCCGGCCTGTGATGGAGCTTGCGATATTCATCCGGATGCGTTGCGAGCGCCAGAACGGTGTTGCCGATGCCGTTGACGGTGGTGTCGATCCCGGCGGTCAGAAACGGCCGCACCAGATGGGTTGCTTCGTGTTCGGTGATCTCGCCTTCGTCGGCCGCCTGGTAGATCATCATGCCGAGCCCGTCGGGCCGCAATGCATCTCGCGCGCAGCATTCCATGATCCAGCTCTGCGCCGCGAGACCCTCTTGTCGTGACGCCGCCAGCAGATCGTTCTCGGGGCCAAAGCTGTCGAACACGAATGTGCTCCAGGCCAGCAGCTTGTCGCGGCCATCCGGCCGGATGCCGATCGCATCCGGAAACACCTTCATCGGATAGGCTTCGGCGAGATCGGTCACGGCATCGAATGTGCCTTTGTCGATCAGCTCCGAGACCTTCCTCTCCGCCTCCTGCTGAAACGTTTCGCGCAGCCGCCTTGCGACGCCCGGCGACAGGGTGCGGCCGAGGACTCGGCGACCCTTGTCGTGGTCGGGTGGATCGATCTGAAGCGTCAGCGGTCGCGGCAGGGCGGGGTTCATCCCGTTGAGGCCGACACCCTCGCCGCTGATAARGGTCTTCCAGTCTTTCAGCGCCGCCTCGACCTCGGCATGGCCCGCCATGGCCCACACGTCGTAACGCTCGAGCTTGAACACCGGCCCGAGCGCGCGCAGCGCTTCATAGGCGGGATAGGGATTTGTCAGGAAGTCAGGCGCAAACGGGTCGGCCTGGCTGCACGCGATGCCGGTCATCGTGACCTCCCGGAGCTGCTTACTGACTGGAGAGCGGGCACTTGCCTTCACTCTCCGGCCGGAACGCATCCTCGCCCTTGATCGTGCCTTCGACCTTCAGCAGATCCCAGGCCGATTTCGATTCCTCCGGCGCCTTGACCTGGAGCAGGTAGAGCGGATGGATCTTGCGCCCGTCCTTGCGGATGTAGCCCTTGCCGAACAGCGGATCGTCTGTCGGCATCTCCTTCATCGCCGCCACGACCGCCTTGCCGTCCTTGGCGCCGCCGACCTTGTCCACCGCCTTGAGATAATGAATGACCGATGCATAGACGCCGGCCTGCATGTCGTTGGGATAAGCCTTCGACGGAATGCGCTCGGCGAAGCGCTTGGCGAACGCACGCGTGCCGTCGTTCAGATCCCAGTAGAACGGGTTCATGATCTGGGCGCCCTGCGCGAACTTCAGCCCGAGCGCGGGAAGGCCGTTCATGCCCAGGATCAATCCGACGAGCTTGTGGTCCTTGGTCAGCCCGAACTCGGCGGCCTGCTTCATCGACGTGATGGTGTCGTCACCGGCATTGGCGAAGCCGACGACGTTCGCGCCCGAAGCCTGGGCCTGGAGCAGGAATGAAGCGTAATCGGCCGTTCCCAGCGGATGCCGCACGCTGCCGAGCACCTCGCCGCCGGAGGCTTTCACGGCCTCCGCCGCCTGTTTCTCCAGATCCTGACCGAAGGCATAGTCGGCGGTGATGAAGAACCACTTCTTGCCGCCCTGCTGGACGATCGCCTTGCCGAGGCCGCGCCCGTAGGCATAGGTGTCGTAGGTCCAGTGCACGGTGTTCGGCGTGCACTTTTCGCCGGTCAGCAGCACTGTTCCTGCGCCCGATCCGACGAAGACCTTGTTCTTCTCGGCGCTCATGCCGGCGACGGCGAGTGCGATCGACGAGTTTGGGATGTCGAAGATCGCATCGATGCCCTCGTTCTCGTACCAGCGCCTTGCGATGCCGATCCCGATGTCGGTCTTGTTCTGGTGATCGGCCGCGACGACCTCGACCGGCTTGCCGCCGGCCTTTCCGCCAAAATCCTCGACCGCCATCTTGGCGGCGACGACCGAACCGATGCCTTGATAGCTCGCGAACGGGCCCGACTGGTCGTTCAGGATGCCGATCTTCACCGCGTCCTGGGCGAATGCCGGGGCCGCAGCCAGCATCAAGGCCGAAATGCACAATTTATGCAGGAATTTGCTGTTCATTGTCTCCCTCCGGTACGCGGTCTTGGTGCCGCTCAATTATAGTTATATTTTATATCTATTTTGGACGGAGTCAATTCGGTGGACGTTTGGCCGCCCCGCTTGAGGATCCCGAGCACGTGAGACCCCCAGTGAAGTCCAGTCAGCAGCCGGAGAAATCGTTGAATTTGCAGGCGCTCCAGCGGACGCCGGGCTTCATGCTGCGGCTGGCGCAGCTCAAATTCTTCGAGGGCTTTTACGAAGAATTCGCCGCGTTGGGGGTGACGCCTGCGACCTATGCGATCTTCGTCGTCATTCGCGACAATCCCGGCGTTCCCCCGAGCAGCCTCGCAAGCCTGCTCCGGTTGCGCCTGCCCAACCTGATCAAGATCCTGAATGAGCTCGAGTCATCGGGCTTCATCAAGCGCAGTCGCTCGAAGGCGGATCGCCGGGCCGTCGAGCTCATGCTGACGCCAAAGGGTGCAAAGCTCATTCACGAGGCGGCCAGGCTGACGGAGCCCTACAATGAAAAGATGCTCGCGCCGCTCAGCGGGCCCGAGCAGCGCACCTTGCTCGAACTGCTGAACCGGATTCTGCCATTCTAGGCTGCGTAGCCCGCCCCTGGCGATCTCTTCGCTTTACCGCAGCCGGCCCAGGAAATCGCGAATGCTCTCTGCGATCTCGTTTGCATGCGTTTCCAGTGCGAAATGGCCGGTATCGAAGAACTGCACCACCGCGTTGGGATTGTCGCGCTTGAACGCCTCGGCGCCGGGCGGGATGAAGAACGGATCGTTCTTGCCCCAGACCGCCAGGAACGGCGGCTTGTGCGTACGGAAGTAGTTCTGGAATGACGGATAGAGCGCGACGTTGCTCTTGTAGTCGCCGAACAGATCGAGCTGCACGTCGTCCGAGCCCGGACGCGCCAGGTAGAAATTGTCGAGGTTCTGTCCGTCCGGCGACACCATGGTCGCATCGCCAACGCCATGCGTGTACTGCCAGCGCGTCGCCTCCGGCGTGAGGAAGGCGCGCAGCGCGTCGCGGTTGGCCGGTGACGGGTCCTGCCAATAGGCCTTGATCGGCGTCCAGCCGTCGCTGAGGCCATCCTCATAGGCGTTGCCGTTCTGCGAGATGATGGCCGTGATCCGCTCGGGATGGCGCAGTGCGAGCCGGAAGCCGGTCGGCGCGCCATAGTCGAAGATGTAGACCGCGAAACGATCGAAGCCGATCAATTCGGTGAAGCGCTCGATGACGCGCGCGACGTTGTCGAAGGTGTAGCGGAAGCTGTCGCGCGAGGGCATGTCGGACTGGCCGAAGCCGGGAAGGTCCGGTGCCACGATGTGATACTTGTCGGCGAGCAATGGGATGAGATCGCGGAACATGTGGCCGGCGCTTGGAAAGCCGTGCAGCAGCAGAAGCTTTGGCGCGTTGGCGGGGCCGGCCTCGCGATAGAACACCTTGAAGCCGTCGACGTCGGCCGTGCGATATCTGGTCGGGGTCATGACATTCTCCGTCATTGGCAAGTGATGTGGTTTCCTGAAGAAGGTTAGATCGGGTTGCCGCTCACGGCGCGGATCGCGTCGCGAATGATGCCGGCGACGGCCGCGGGCGCGGTGACGCTGGGCGTGTGATCGACGGCGAGGGTGCGGATGTTCGCCTTCATGCGTTCCGCCATGAAGCGCTGCGTGTCCGGCACGATCATGCGGTCCTGCTCGGCGACCAGGAACCAGCTCGGGACGTCCTTCCAGAGCGGGTGCCCGGCCGGGACGGTGATGCAGTTCAGCGAGATCGGCCGCTGCACGGCCGCGAGGACCGCGTGGTCCTCCGCCGTGGCGTTCTGCGCGAAGGCCGCAGCAAACGCGTCTTCCGGCAGCCAGATCAGACCATTGTCGTCGGGAGCGAGTTTTGGCGCCTGCGGATGCGGCGGAAGACGGTAGAACACGTCCGCGACCTTCTCGCCTTCGTCGGGCGCAAGCGCCGCCACATAGACCAGCGCCCTCACGCGCGCAGGGCGCGCAAGCGCAATGACCGCGCCGGCATAGGCGTGCCCGGCAAGCACGATCGGGCCTTCGGTGCGATCCAGGCTGCGGTTGAGGGCGGCGACATCGTCGGCCAGCGAAGTTAGCGGCAGCGGCGCTGCCTGCGTCTTGATCCCCTCGGCCTCGAGCGCCGCGATGACACGGGCCCAGCTCGACCCATCCGCCCAGGCGCCATGGGCCAGAACCACAGTCGCATCGCCTTTGGCCATGCTCGCCTCCCGCATAACCTGTTAAATCTCTTCAATCAGGTTATGCTCGCCGCTGGTAACTTGTCAATAGCTATTTAACAGGTTATGTCGAGGGACGTTCCGTCTGGCTGGGGAGCCGCGCATGACAAATCGACCGCCTGCCATGTTCATTGCCGACTCGATCGGTCTCGATTTCCTGAATTCGATCGCGACGCCGGTCGATGCGCCGGTCGACTGGATCGACGACGGCGATGGCTTGGTCGACTGGCTGGCCCAGGCGAAGCTCGTGCCGGCGGCGGAGCTGGATGCGCTGAAGGCGCGCGCGCTGCCGGGCGAGCTGGACAAGGTCGCCGATCAGGCCCGCGCGTTGCGCGAGTGGTTCAGGAGTTTCGTTCGCAAGCATGCGGGCCGGCCACTCACGGCGGATGCGTTGCGCGAGCTCGGTCCGTTGAACAGCCTGCTGGAGCGCGACGAGGCATTCAGCCGGATCGAACCCCGGCATGAGGATGGCGGCCTCGCGCTGCGAATGACGCGGCGCTGGCGGTCGCCTGAATCGCTGCTGCTGCCGGTCGGCGAAGCGCTGGCGCAATTCGTCTGCGAAGAGGACTTTTCGCACGTGAAGGCATGCGAGGGCCATAGCTGCACGATGCTGTTCGCCGACCACACCCGCCGGCGTGCGCGGCGGTGGTGCATCATGGCGGTCTGCGGCAACCGCGCCAAGCAAGCGGCGCATCGCAGCAGGCTCAAGAGCAGGCAATGAAGGGATCCGCTCGGTGCGGTGGCGGCGGGCGTTGATCCGCGGGCCGTCCTATCGCTTCTTGACCAGCTTGAGAGGGCGGGCGGTGGCCTGATTGCGCGGCTTGATCGCGGCGCCCTGCGTTTCGGGCGGACCCAGGAAACGCACGAGCATCGTCTTCAGATGCGCCGTGCTCTGCTTGATATCGAGCTTGGGATTGCGGATCGGCATCGCGCGCGATCCGTCGATGATCGCGATCAGGATGTTCGCCGTGGCATCTGAGTCCAGTCCCGGATCGACCCGTCCCTGGCTCTGCGCGTGGCGCAGGAAATCGACCCACATGCGGCGCACCGCTCGGGTGTGCCGTTCGATGATCTTGGCGAATTCCGGATTCCGTGCGGCCTCCGCGAGGCCATCCAGGCTGAGGATCTGGGCGGGACGAAACCGCAGGCTGGTTGCCTCGATGTCGGCGAGCAGCGCCTCGATCACGTCGGGGGCGGCCAGAATCTTTTCAAACCGCTCCGCCGCATGCGCGAGGCCGAGGTCGATCATCGCCTCGACGATCGCCATCTTGCTCGGAAAGTAGTGATAGAGGTGCCCCGGACTGATCCCGGCTTCGGTGCAGATGTCCGTCGTGCTGGCGCCACGGAAGCCGTCCTTGATGAAGCAGCGGATTGCCGCGCCGAGGATCTCGCCGCGCTTCTGCTCATGCTTGACGGGGTCGACTTTCCTCAATGTGCTCTCTCCCATCCTCCCAGCAACATTCTAGCAACGTTTCGTCACGAGAAAATCAAAATTAGAGAGTTCCATCTATTATCTTGACGGGCGGCAGGGGGCGTGGGAGTGGTAATTAGAGTGGGTTCTCTAATAAATCGTGCGGCGGCGAGCGGGACCATGCGCGTCAGATGGGCGGCCCTGATGTGCGTCACGCTTGCGGGCGGTGGATGCGCGACCGCGCCGCTCGAACGCGGCGGCACGCTCAGGAGCTACGACCGGATGTCGGACGCCAACGGGCTGATCACGAAATCCCAGATACGCGTGAACAAGAAGGACGTGCTGGCGGCGAAGACGGTCCGGATTGCATCGACCGTCTTTCCCGCACGCAGCGATGTCCCTTTGAATGAAAAGGAACGGCGTCTGGTGGCGAACGCCATCAGCCGCGAACTGTGTCTGCGCTTGAGCGAACGCTTCCGCATCGTGTCCACGGACGACGACGCGGATCTCACGGTGCAGGCGACGGTCACTCATGCCACGCCGACCAGCCCGACCGCCTCCGGCGCTTCGAAAGCCCTGTCGATCGCCAAGACCGTAGCCCTTCCCGCCGTGCCTGTGCCGGTACCGAGGCTTCCGGTCGGGCTCGGCAGCCTGTCGGTCGAGGCGGAGGCGCGCGACTTCGCCGGATTTCAGAAGGCGGCCATGGTCTGGGGGCGCAGCGCCAATTCCTTCTCGAACTCTCCGCGGGTCGCCAACGAGGGCGATGCATACGATCTCGCGGCCGATTTCGGCGCCGATTTCGCCAAGCTGGTTGTGACCGGAGAATCTCCGTTCGGCGGTGTGCCCGCGCTGCCTCCCATCGAAAGCATTCCCGTGCGGTTCGGCGGCGCGCCGAAATATGTCGCGTGCGAAGCGTTCGGGCGGTTTCCGGGAATCACGGGCTTTGCGGGGCAGGGACTCGGCCTGCCGCCCGCCTGGACGGATTCCGGTGCCAAGGACAATCCGGCTCCGGCACCAGCGCCCGAGCTGAATCCAGGGCCGACGCTCACGCAATGATTTGGACGCATTACCGGCCGCGAAGGCTCGCCCTTGGCCGCCGATCCCTGCAGGTCTTGGCCGCTATCCTGACGCTGTTGCTGGCGGCGTGCGCGTCGACCCCGGATATCCCCCACACCTATCGTCCGGCACAGCCGCCCAGCGCCCAGGCCGTGAAGGAGGGCGTCAGGAAAGGCGCGACCGCAGCCAAGCTGACCGGCGGACTCGAGACATCCGCCGTCCGTCGTACCGACCACGGGCCGGGATCGTACTTTGTCTGCGTGAGGCGGAGCGACCCGTCAGCGGACGGAGCCGCTTATTCGGTGTTTTTCGACAATGACGACTTCAAGGGGATCCAGAGTTCGGTGATTTCCGAGGCCTGCGAAGCCGGACCATGGGTTCCGTTCAAGTGATGCCTCGATACGAGGGCGGTCGGAACGGACGCCTCCGCCGACGGGCGTCACCGGCCCGGTTCCGTGCCCCAAATTCCTCCCAATCGGTGGTCACTAAGCGCCTTGGGGGAGGCCTCTGCCTTCCGTGGTGGGACTGATGGTTGATTTGAGGCGACTGGTCGTGCTGGCAGCGGTGGCGCTGCTCGCCTTGAGCCCCGGCATGGCCGCGGCGTCACCTGCCAAGACGAAGCCCGCCGCGGTCGCGACCGCCGCTCCGCCGCCTCCACCGGCCGAGCCGCTGCCGCCGCCGAAAATCTACCTGTTCCGTGGCGCCATGGGGCCGATCTTCTCGACCGGCATGGACCGGCTCAGCGAGAAACTGACGCAGGCCGGATTTTCGGCCGACGTCTACGAATTCACCATCTGCCGATGGATCGGCGATCGTGCCATCTCCAGCTACAAGGAGTCGCCGGCGCCGATCGTGCTGATCGGGCATTCGATGGGCGGGCTGTGCTCGGTCGTGATCTCCGAGATGGCAGCCAAGGAGAACATCCCGATCAGCCTCRTCATCACCATCGATCCCGCGCATGCGACCGGCGACGTGCCGCTCAATGTCGAGCGCTTCATCAACATCTTCCTTTCCGACACCGTGCTCGGCGGCGGCGATGTGGTGGCGGTGCCCGGCTTTCGCGGCCACTATGCGAGCTACGACCTGAAGCAGAACTCGCGGGTCACCCACATCAACATCGAGAAGTCCGACGACATCCATCGCCAGATTATCGACATGGTGACGCAGTTGCCGCGGATTCAGGCCCAGGTCGATGCCGTGCCGCTGCGCTACCGCGTGCCCGGGGATACGCTGGTCGAATTGTGGGATAGCGGCGTGCGGCTTCCGGTGCGCCGGGGTGACACCATGGAAAGCATCGCCGCGGCCAATCGCGTGCCGCTGTGGTCGCTCGCGCAGAGCAACTCGCTGCCGGAGAACGCACCGCTCACCCCCGGCCAGTCCATCATCGTGCCGCGCCACCTGACGCCGCCCGAGCCAGCGGCCGCGATGGTGACGCCGAACCGGCGGTAGGCCGCCCGACCAAGCTCACACGATCAAATCGTGCGCAACATGGGGCTCGACTGAACCGCCGATATCGTGAGTGCCATGGTGCATTGGCGAAACCTCGGCGTCTTGCGCGGCATCACCATGTCCGCCGGCTTTTGTGGCGTGGTCGTGATGATCGAGCGGCGATGGGACATCGTCCGCGAATGCGATGGTCGATCTCTCGATCGCCGGCTTCAGGAATTTGAAGGAATCGCCCAGCCCGTGCGGATCTGCCTGCGAGTTTCCGTGTGAGCCGGGCGCGCCATCAGCCGCAGAATGCGGTTGAGAATGAGGCCCGTCGTGCGCCTCAGCTGAAGCATGACCGTGTTCGCTGGCTTGCGGAGGATTCGAATGARCGCTGCCGCCGTTCCCGAGGCCTTTCGGGGGGGCGGCATCAAGCCCACTTCCGCTATCGGCAGCGCGCGCATGACCGGGAGCCTCCGCGGCCTTGCCATGACTGGAATGTTGGTCGGTCGCAAGAAGCGCATCCGGCACGATGAAAGAGACATCCAACACGGGATGACTTTCCTCCGCGGTGCCGCCCGCGCCAATTCCGATCAAATGGGTGCTGTGGTTGATCGYGGTGTCTTCGAACATAAATTTGAAGGAGTCCATCGATAGCGAAACGCTGGCCGGCTCCGGGCTCGTGGCTTGCGTCGTAGTTTCGTCCCGGGTGGAAGAGGTGGTCTCGTCGATCCACCTGCTCCGAGTTTGATCGGCATCGAGGCGATAGCTCACATCCACCGTTTGAGCGGTCGAGCCTCCGTCGAAGGAGAGGGGGCTGCTACTGTCCGTCGTGCTGGCGGCGACCTCCGAGGTGCTGATCGTAACGGAGGCCGTGTCGCCTTGCACTGCCACGGTTGGATCGATGGTGTCGCTCACAGCCTGCGCCGGCGCCGCGGCTTGGTCCACGACGAAATCCGATGAATCGATGGACGCGACACCCTGGAGATGAACTTCCAGCAGGCTGGAATCGCCGATCTGGAGAGTTTGATCGGTCGGATTGACATACACGATGGTTTCATTGGCTGAGCTGTCGTAGATCCAGGCGATGGTGTGAGCCGGCACGGACGTGCTTGACGCGGTCAATGCCAGGATCACGAATCCGAGCGCGCCGATGGCCGTCAGATCGATCCTGTCGGCTCCCGATCTGAAATCAGTGATCGTATCGAACCGGCCTGCACTGGAATCTGCCGCCGACAGATAAGCGAAGACATCATCGCCATTGCCGCCCGTGAGCTTGTCCGCACCGAGCCCCCCGATGATGGTGTCGCTGCCGTTGCTGCCGTCGATATTGTCCCGTCCGGAGCCGCCGTAGATGAGGTCATCCCCGTTGTTGCCCTTGATCGCATCGTTGCCCGATCCGCCAAAGATAGTGTCGTTCACGCCGGTGCCGTTGAGGGTGTCCTCACCGGCGCCTCCGTAGATCGTTTGGGGAACGTTGCCGCCGCCGGCGATGCTGTCGCCTCCAGGCGTGCCGTAGACAAACGGGGGATCGGATACGACGGTGGCTCCTGTTGCCAGATTGTCGAAGTCGTTGGGGTCGGCATCGCTGGCGCCGTGGATGGAGATCGTCACCTCCTGGGTGGTGCCGTCGATGGTCGTTACCGTGAAGTGATCGGTGAGCGTATCGCCGACATCGAGTGCGTCCACCACGCCGTTGTTGTTGTCGAGCGTATAGGTCCATACGCCGGACGCGGTCATCGTGAAGGCGCCGTAGCCGCCGTCGCTCGCAGTGCGCGATGTCACGGCCGTGAAGGTGTTGGCTGGATTGTCGACGTCGCTATCGGCGAGCGCGCCGGTCGCGAACGGGATACCAGAGGAGATGCCGCCGGCTTCGAGCACCGAGCCCGTCGTGGCTCCGGAAATGACGGCGGCGTCATTCGTGCCCTTGATCGTGATTGTCACCACCTGCGGCGTGCCGTCGACGGTCGTCACGGTGAACTGATCGGTCCGGGCATCCCCGACATTGAGGGCTTGCACCGTGCTGTTGGTGTTGTCGAGCGTGTAAGCCCAGGTGCCCAGCGCCGTCATCGTGAAGGTCCCGAAGCCGCCCGCGCTCGTCCTTGGCGTGCTCACCGGGGTGAAGGTGTTGGACGCATTGTCAGGATCGGTATCGGTCAACGTGCCGGTCGCAGTCGGCGTGCCAGGCGTCGCATTGGCCTTACCTCCGGCCTCGATCACCGATCCGGTCGCCGTTCCGGAAATGACGGCCGCATCGTTGMTGCCGTTGATGGTGATCGTCACCGCCTGTGCCGTGCCGTCCGCCGTGGTCACCGTGAAGCTGTCGGTCAGCGTGCCGCCGGTGTTGAGCGCCTGAACCGCGGCGTTGGCATTGTCGAGTGCATAGGTCCACTCGCCGGCCGCGGTGATCGTGAAGCTGCCATAGCCATGCGCGCTTGCCGTCGGCGCGCCGACCGCCACGAACGTGTTGGACGGGTTGTCGAAATCCGCGTCGACAAGCCTGCCGGTTGCGACGGGCGTGCCGGGCGAAGCGCCGCCCGCCTCGACGACTGAACCGGTCGCGGTGCCGGAGACGACGGCGGCGTCGTTGCTGCCCAGGATCGTGACCGTCACGACTTGCGGGGTGCCGTCGATGCTGGTCACCGTCAGGGTATCGGTCAGGGTATCGCCGGCGCGCAAGGCCTGTACTGTGCTGTTGCTGTCGTCGAGCGTGTAGGTCCATACGCCGCCGGCCGTCATCGTGAAACTGCCGTAGCCGCCCGTGCTCCTGGCCGGCGAGCTGATCGCCGTGAACGTGTTGGGCGGGTTGTCGACATCCGTGTCTGTGAGCGTGCCGGTCGCGGTCGGCGTGCCGGGCGCCGCATTGGCGACGCCGCCCGCTTCCACCACCGTGCCGCTGGCGTTGCCTGAGATCGTGGCAGTGTCGTTGACGCCGTTGATGGTGATGGTGAAGGCCTGGCTTGTCGAGAGCCCGCCGTCCGAGACCGTGATGACGAAGCTCGTGGTCGTCGGCGACGACAGGGCATTGATAGCAGCGCCGTTCGGAACAAAAATGTAGGCGCCGGACGTGCTATTGAGATGAAGGGTGCCAAACGGACCGGTCTGCGCGAGATCGTATGTCACGCCGTTCAGGACCGTGTTGCCGGCCGTCCCGCCGCTGAGACCGAAGGTCAATGGCGTATTGAACGGGCTGCTGGCGGTGAAGGTACCGCTTGTCGCGGTGAACTCGTCGAACCTGATCGTGTCGATCTCGACTGGCCCGGCCGTCACGCTCAGTATCGGCGGCGGCCGCTCAATAAGGGGGAGCTCGAACAGCGGCAGCGGCGGAGCCAGCTTCAACGGCGCGGTCGCGTCTTCCGACGTGAAATTGATGTGCTGCAGCGAAAGCGAATCGCCGAAAGGCGGCGTGCTCGATCCTGTTGGGCCCCGCGCAAGATTTGCGAGCACGTCGCGTTGAGCCGCCTGCAACTCCTCCATTCGCGCGGCACTGTTGGTAACCTGGTTCACGCTGACCGAGGAGCCGATCCTGTGCAGGACGATTGTCTCGCCTGGATCTTCGACGATGATGTGTCGCGGCACCGGCTCCTTGGTGATGAGTTCGAAGGCGCCGTGCTGCAGGTGCTTGTAAGTGATCTTGTCCTCATCCAGAAACGTGGCGTCCGGGTCTGCGGCGAGGGCGTCCTTCATCATGGAAAAAGTCAGCGCCGCAAGCGTCAGGATGCCGTATCCACTGGCATGGGAGCGGCTGCGAACGCTTCCAATGGGCGTGTCGACCGTCAGGGTACCGCTGTTGGCCAGCCGGCCGGTCGCGAAAGCAAAGCGTCCGCTGCTGAGCGCAACGACGGTCGAACGCGACGCGCCGTCGGACTCGCAGGCAAATTCGCGCAGCTCAATGCAAGCTCGGCTGGAGATATTGAATACGGTGTCGTCGAGAAGCCGAATTGCGACCTGCCCATCCGCGGCAGTTTCGATTACGTCACCACGACAGACAAGGTCCCCAGAGCTGACCTGAGTCGCCGCGCCGCCATCGCGCCTAAGAGCAGCGCAACCAAGCGCTGTCTGAACCATGCCGATGATCTGGAGAGGCAGAGCCGTAACAGCCCCATCCCGGGGGGCAACGCCCAGAGCGACTAACATTGTTTTGGCCTCGCATGCCGATTAACTCGGGCTCAGCGCGGTGCCGCGGTCTTCTTGTCGATTTTGCCTACGCCGCCGGGGCAGATATTGGCGTTGGCAACCCAGGCCTGCACGCCGAAAACGTCTGATGAAAAAAGATCTCTATGGGTGTAGCCAAGACTCTATGGGTGTAGAAGACGATGACAGTTCGCGCGAGATACCGCGTCTGGACGCGAACGTAGATTGTCTCTCAGGAATAGCCGACGACTGAGCCGCGCGAAATGTGGCGCAGTTCCGGTGGCGAGGCAAACGGCTTGGAGCTGACATCGAAGGCAAAAATGAGGTACCCCCTTTGGAGGGTTGGTCGGGCGCGATTCAGGTCGTAGATGCTCGCAATGCACGACGTGCGGGCCTAGCCGGGCGTCCAGGGCCAATCAAGCGGGTACGCGAGCAAGATCTTCTCGGAAAGGGCGGGTCATGTGCAGGCACAGGATTGCAGCTTTGGTGGCTGGTTTCGTTTTGGCAGGCGCGAGTGTTCTTGCCGAGCCGGTGCAGGCTCAAGTCAGTCCCTTGAAGCCCGGCCTTCAGGATGTGGCGCCGAAACCGATCGGAAAGGTCATGGCCGTCACGGGTTCGGTCACGATCGAGCACGCAGGTGCGGTCCTCGTCCAGGTGAACCTTCCCGGTCAAGCCGCTCCAGCCAAGGCCGGCGATGTCGTGTATCTGCGCGACGTAGTGCGAACCGAAGCGGACAGCCGGGTCAGCATCAACTTCAATGATGGTTCGTCGTTCAATCTGTCGAGCAACGCGCGGATGACTCTGGATGAGTATCTGTACGAGCCCGATGGCAAGTCCAACTCGACGTTTTTCAATCTCACCAGGGGGACAGCCACCTTTGTCGCCGGCCAGGTCGCGAAGACCGGCGATATGAAGGTCGACACGCCCGTTGCAACGATGGGAATCCGGGGGACCACGCCGCACGTCGAAGTGTCGGATGACGGCAYGGTCAAGTTTTCGACTCTCATCGAAGAGGGCAAGAGCAAGCTGCTCAAGAGGCGCGTCACGGCCGCGGCGCGGCAGCCCGAACAGGAGGCCGGTCCGAGGCTGAATATCTGCCGGGGATGCTGAAGCGGTATTCGGGCGAGCATCGTCTCCCCTCCCTGTCGCGGCATGCGAAACATCCGAGGTGGTGTTCCGTCAACTTCAGCGAGGCCTGACACGGACATGACCATGAGGGCCGCCATCATCGATAGCGCAGCGCTTGTGCTCGTGTTGCTGCTGCTCGGCTCGCCGGCGGTGGCGCAGCAGAAAAGCAACCGTCTTGGCGGTATCGAGCAGTGCAACGGTGCGGACCGCATCCCGGCGCAAGCCCGCATCACCAGCTGTACGGCGCTGATCAATTCGGGTGATATCAGAGCGGACGCGCTGGCTCTGGCCTACAACAATCGCGGCAACGCTTATGTCGCGACAGCGGACTACGACCGTGCGATCGGCGATTTCGATCGGGCGATCGAGCTCGCATCAGGTTACGTCAAGCCGGTGAATAATCGCGGCGTGGCCTATCTGAAGAAGGGCGCATATGATGACGCGATCAAGGCCTTCGATGAGGCCATCAAGCTCAACCCCGGTTATGGCAGCGCCTTCGCCAACCGCGCGGAGGCCTACCTGAAATTGAACCAGTATGATCGGGCCGCACGGGATTTCGGCGAGGCTATCCGCCTCGATCCGGATATGACGCTGGCATGGAGCGGACGCTGCTGGACCCGGGCGGTCATCGGCGATCTGCAGGCCGGGCTCGACGACTGCGACAGGGCGATTCGGTCGGGATTGAACGATGCCGCGACATACGACTCACGTGCGCTGATCCATCTGAAGATGGGCCAACTCGCCGCCGCCATTGACGATTACAATTCGGCGTTGCGCGTGGCGCCAAACTTGGCCAGCGCGCTCTATGGGCGCGGACTGGCCAAGCTCAGGCAGGGTGACAAAGCCGGCGGCGACCGCGACGTCTCGGCAGCAAGGGTCATCGAGGCCAAGGTCGGCGACGAGTTCGCCCGCCGTGGCGTGCAGTGAACTGCAGGACTGGTCCACTGGACATCGCATCGTTGTTGGTGACTTCGAGGGGCTCGACGCTCCTCGCGCCGAGCCTCCCGGTCCGGCACCGAATGTCCCTCCGATCGCCTGCTCTTTAGCACCTGCTACACGTTCGAGCCGTGGATGGCGTCGATCACGGCGTCGGTCACCTCTTTCGTCGTCGCCTTGCCGCCGACGTCGGGCGTCAGCACGCCGGCCGCGCAGACCCGTTCGACAGCCTTCATCAGCCGCACCGCGGCGTCCTTCTCGCCGAGATGCTCGAGCATCTGCGCACCGGTCCAGAACGTCGCGACCGGGTTGGCGATGCCCTTGCCGGTGATGTCGAAGGCCGAGCCGTGGATCGGCTCGAACATCGAGGGAAAGCGGCGCTGCGGATCGATGTTGCCGGTCGGCGCCACCCCGAGGCTTCCCGCCAGCGCGCCGGCGAGGTCGGAGAGGATGTCGGCGTGCAGATTGGTCGCCACGATGGTGTCGAGGCTCTTCGGATGCAGCGTCATGCGCACGGTCATGGCATCGACCAGCATCTTGTCCCAGGTGACGTCGGGGAATTCGGTCGCGACCTCGGCCGCGATCTCGTCCCACATCACCATGCCATGGCGCTGCGCGTTCGACTTCGTCACGACGGTCAGGAATTTGCGCGGGCGCGACTGCGCGAGCTGGAACGCGTAGCGCATGATCCGGGTGACGCCGACGCGGGTGAACACCGCGACCTCGGTGCCGACCTCCTCGGGGAGGCCCTTGTGGGCGCGGCCGCCCATGCCGGCATATTCGCCTTCCGAGTTCTCGCGCACGATCACCCAGTCGAGATCGCCGACGCCGACATTGCGCAGCGGCGAGGCGACGCCGGGCAGGATCTTGGTCGGCCGCACATTGGCGTATTGGTCAAAGCCCTGGCAGATCGGCAGCCGCAGGCCCCACAGCGTGATGTGATCGGGCACGTCGGGCGCRCCGACCGCGCCGAAATAGATCGCGTCGAACTTCTTCAGCTCGGTGAGGCCGTCGGCCGGCATCATCACGCCGTGCTTCTTGTAATAGTCCGAGCCCCAGTCGAAGGTCTTGATGGTGAAGGCGAGGTCGCCGCTGCGTTTTGCAAGTGCCTCCAGCACGCGTACCCCGGCTGAGATGACCTCGGGGCCGATGCCATCGGCGGGAATGGCTGCGATCGAATGGGTGCGCATGAAGATGCTCCGTTTGGGATGTCAGTGGGATTGCGTGACGGGTTCGACGCGTGCGGTCTGCGCGCGCGACAATAGCAGGGTCAGGACCGCGGAGAGAACGAGCAGGCCGCTCACGAAATAGAGCCCGCCGACGAAGCTGCCGGTCTGGTCCTTGATCCAGCCGATCATGGCCGGCCCGACGAAGCCGCCGAGATTGCCGATCGAGTTGATGGTGGCGATGCCGGCTGCTGCCGCAGGACCGGACAGGAACAGCGTCGGCATGCTCCAGAGCGGCGGCTTTGCCGAGGAGATGCCGATATTGACGAGGGCGAGCGCGACCAGCACCGCGACCACGCCGGCGGCAAGGCCGGCATAGGCGAGGCCTGCGGCCGCGAGCAGGCAGGCCAGCACGACGTGCCAGGTGCGCTCGCCGGTGCGGTCCGAATGCCGCGCCCACAGCACCATGGCGACGACGGCGGCGGTTGCCGGCAGCGCATTGAGGAAGCCGACCTGGAGCGAGGACAGGCCGAACTGCTTGATGATCTGCGGCGCCCAGACCCCGAGCGTATAGAGGCCGGCCGAGGTGCCGAAATAGATCAGCGACAGCGCCAGCACGCGCGGATCGGCCAGCCCGCGCCAGACGCTGTGGCTCGCGGTTGCGGCCTTGCTGGTGGTCTCCGCATTCATGGTCTCGACCAGCCAGCGCCGCTCGTCGTCTGCGAGCCATTTTGCCTTCTCGGGGCGGTCGGTGAGGAATGCCAGCACGACGAAGCCGAGCAGCACCGCCGGCAGCGCCTCGAGCACGAACAGCCATTGCCAGCCCTTGAAGCCGAGCAGGCCGTCCATCTCCAGCAGCGCGCCGGAGACCGGCGAGCCCAGCACGGTCGAGAGCGGCGCCGCCGCCATGAACAGCGCGGTCACCGCGGCGCGCTGGCGCGCCGGGAACCAGTAGGAGAGATAGAGGATGATGCCGGGAAAGAAGCCGGCTTCGGCCACGCCGAGCAGGAAGCGCAGCACATAAAACGACGTCGGGCCCTGCACGAAGGCCATGGCGGCCGAGACGATGCCCCAGGTGATCATCACCCGCGCGATCCAGATCCGTGCGCCGACCTTGTGCAGGATGATATTGGAGGGCACCTCGAACAGGAAGTAGCCCCAGAAGAAGATGCCGGCGCCGAAACCGTAGACGGTCGACGACAGGCCGATGTCCTTGTTCATCGTCAGCGAGGCGAAGCCGATGTTGACGCGGTCGATGAAGGCCACGAAGTAGAGCAGCATGATGAAGGGAACGATCCGCCACGTGATCTTGCGCAGCACGCGCGTCTGAATCTCGCTCGCCACCTCGGCCTCCCTGATTCCCGGTTTTCGTTGTGTGGCAGCGAGCCTAGGCGGGGTTACGAGGCGGACTCAATTGGCGCTGGTTTATACAAAAAAATGATATAATCCTTGAAAGGTGAAGCGCACGGCCATCGCAAGAGAGATGAGTGTTGGACGCACTAAAGCCACCACAGCGTCATGGCCGGGCTTGTCCCGGCTATCCACGCTCTTCCTTGCGGCACAACGAACGTGGATGCCCGGGACAAGCCCGGGCATGACGACCTCGTGTAAATCCTAACATGCGATTGCCTAGGCGAGACGAGAGGACCTTCAATGGAATTGCATCAGCTCCGATGCTTCGTGGCGGCGGCCGAGCAGCTGCATTTCGGGCACGCGGCACAGCAGCTTCAGATGCTGCCCTCCGCGCTCGGCCGCCAGATCAGGCTGCTGGAGGAGGACCTGGGCACGCGGCTGTTCGCACGGACGACGCGCGCGGTGGCGCTCACCGAGGACGGCGCGACGCTGCTGCGCGATGCGCGTGCCATCCTCGCCCGGGTCGAGGCGGTCGAGAGCAATTTGCGCAACCGCTCGCGCGCGGGTGCCGCGCGGCGGCTGCGGGTCGGAGCCATCGACAGTGCGGCGGCTGGGCTGTTGCCGCCACTCTTGCGCGACTTCCGCGACAAGCATCCGGAGGTCGCGGTTCAGCTTCTCGAAGACAAGACGATCCGGCTGCTGCCAAAGATCCTGACAGGCGCGCTCGATCTCGCCTTCGTCCGCCCGCCGGACAGTGCGGACAAGCGGCTCGAATTCCGCGATCTGCTCCATGAGACCGCGATCGTGGCATTCCCGCAGCGCCACGCGCTCGCCGAACGCAAGTCGATCACACTGGCGCAGATCGCCGACGAGCCGATGCTGGTGCCGGACCGCCGCTCGCGACCGCACAGCCATGACCTCACGATAAAACTGTTCGAGCAGGCCGGGCTGACGCCGCGCATCGTGCAGGTCGCCGACGAGAAGCAGACCATCATCCATCTGGTGGCAACCAAGCTCGGGGTCGCGATCGTGCCGCGCTGGACGACGCGGATGGCGGTCTCCGGCGTGCGCTTCGTATCGCTGCGGCCGAAGCAGAGCGGCCCCGTCGGCCGGCTGCCTCTTGCCGCGGCATGGCTGCGCGGCTCGCGCGACCCGGCCCGCGACGCGATGCTGTCGGTGCTCGAGGCGCGCCTCAACAGCTATGCGCGGGGGGCGTGAGGAGCTATGACATGGACTGGACAGAAGGTGTGATGCGATGACCGACACGAAAGCGCCGAGCGAATTGCGGGTTGCCATTGCAGGGCTGGGGTCGATCGGCACCAAGATCGCGACCGCGCTCGATCAGGGCATCGAAGGACYGACGCTGTCGGCCGTGGCGGTGCGCGATCCCGCGAAGCATCGGGCGTTCCTCGATAGCCTGCGGCATCCGCCATCCGTGCTGCCGATCGACCAGCTCGGCGAGGCCGCCGACATCGTGGTCGAATGCGCGCCGAGCAGCCAGCTGCGCGCGATCGTCGAGCCCGCGGTGAAGCGCGGCAAGGCCGCGGTCGTCGTCAGCGTTGGCGGATTGCTCGACAATTTTGATCTCGTCGATCTTGCGCGGGCCAATGGCGGCCGCATCATGGTGCCGACCGGCGCGCTGATCGGGCTCGATGCCGTCAACGCCGCGGCCATCGGCACCATTCATTCGGTGAAGATGGTGACGCGCAAGCCGATCGACGGCCTGAAGGGCGCGCCGTTCATCGTCGAGCACAATATCGATATCGACAATCTGCGCGAGCCGCTGAAACTGTTCGAAGGCACTGCGCGCGAGGCCGCCAAGGGTTTTCCGGCCAATCTCAATGTCGCGGTCGCGCTGTCGCTCGCCGGCGTCGGACCCGACCGCACCCAGGTGCAGATCTGGGCCGACCCGACCGTGACGCGCAACGTTCACCGCATCGAGGTCGAGGCGGATTCCGCGCGCTTCTCGATGGCGATCGAGAACATCCCGTCCGAAAATCCCAAGACCGGGCTGATCACGGCACTGTCCGTGATCGCGCTGCTGCGCAAGCAGCGCGCCACGCTCTGCGTCGGGACGTGATGGGTTGAGACTGGATTAGCCCAGACGGCGGTGCGCTCCCTCTCCCGCTTGCGGGGGWGGGCTGGGGTGGGGGTATCTCCACAATGAAGAACCCCCAAGAGGTGAGAGCCCTCACCCGGCGCTCCGCGCCGACCTCTCCCGCAAGCGGGAGAGGTGCAGGGAGCCCGTGGCGCCTATCTCGACATATTTCGTCTTACGCCCCCGTCACGCGCCAGATCACGTTGCCGACGTCGTCGGCCATCAGCAGCGACTTCTTGTCGGGGCCGATCACGACGCCGACCGGGCGGCCGTAGGATTCCTTCTCGTCCGGCGCCAGGAAGCCCGACAGGATGTCGCGCGCCGGGCCCGAAGGCTTGCCGTTCTCGAACGGGATGAACACCAGCTTGTAGCCGGAGAGCGTGCTGCGATTCCACGAGCCGTGCTGGCCAATCGCCATGCCGTCGGGGAAACCGGGCAGCGTGCCCGCGGGCACCCAGCACAGGCCGAGCGAAGCGGTGTGGCCGCCGAGCGCATAGTCGGGTTGAAGCGCCTTGGCGACCATCGCCGGATCCTGCGGCACGCGATCGTCCACCGTCTTGCCCCAGTAGCAATAGGGCCAGCCGTAGAAGCCGCCGTCGCGCACCGAGGTCAGATAGTCCGGCGGGGTCTCGTCACCGAGCCCGTCGCGCTCGTTGACGACGGTCCACAGCACGCCCGTAGTTGGCTCCCAGGCGAGGCCGACCGGATTGCGCAGGCCGGCGCCGAAGATGCGGTGCGTGCCTGCGACGAGGTCGAGCTCGTAGACCGCGGCGCGGCCTTCCTCGACCTCCATGCCCATCTCGGCGATGTTGCTGAGCGAGCCGACGCCGGCATAGAGCTTCTTGCCGTCGGGGCTTGCCAGCAGGCTGCGCGTCCAATGGCCGCTCGGCTTGAAGGTGGTGAGCCGCTTGCCCGGCGCGGTGATGTGGTCGGCATTGGCGACGTAAGGAAAGGCCATCACGCCGTCGGTGTTGCCGACATAGAAGGTGTCGCCGACCAGCGCCATGCCGAACGGCTGGTTGAGATTCTCCATGAAGGCGCCGCGATGCTCGGCAACGCCGTCGCCGTCCTTGTCGCGGAGCAGCGTGATGCGGTTGGCGGAGACGCCGAGCGCCGCGGCGCGCCGCATCGTGGCCTGCATCGCGTAGTGAAACACGCTGCGCGGGGCACCTGCGACCTGCGTCGATTCCGCGATCAGCACGTCGCCGTTGGGCAGCACGTCGATCCAGCGCGGATGGTCGAGCCCGATTGCGAACGCGTTGACCTTGAGCCCGGGCGCGGCCGTCGGCTTCTGCCCTTCGCTCCAGCCGCGCGCGGTCGGCATCTTCAGGGTCGGGATGGCGCCTTGCGGCTTGGCTTCGGGAATGGCGGGCGCCTGGCCCCAGGCGGGCGCGGGCTGGGTGCCCGTCAGCTTCCGCCATTGCAGAGCGATGCCGCCGAGGAGCGCAACGAACTGCGCAAAAATGCTGGAAAAGGTCATGAGAAGCCCCTGTCGAACCTGCGGCACAGTCCAACGCCGGATTGCTCCAGGCCCCGCGCGGGCCCAGGCCTGATCGTCGACCTCTCCAGGTCAACGATGGATGTCGTCGTGCCTCATTGCGCGCGCATCCAACTGGGTGGCGGTAAAAAGGTCAACCTGTGCGGGCTCGGATCGGGCCGTTTATGGCGCGGATGGCGGCACGCCGAATTTGCATGGCAAGGATGCAGGCGCTGATGCAGTCGCGCACGCTGCCTCCTCAACGTCGTCCTGGCGAAAGCCAGGACCCATACCGCGAGGTCTATCGATTGGGGTAGTAGGAGTACCGAACGACGAGTCGTCGCCAAACTCCTCCCTGGGGTAATGGGTCCTGGCATTCGCCAGGACGACATCGGAGGATGTGGCCGCTTGTTACGTCACCGCGGCGGCAGAAACGGGATGATCATGGGGACGCGGCGGCAATAGGCGCCGTAGGCGTCTTCGCCGAGCTCCTTGGACAGGAACACCTCTTCCATCCGCCCCTTCTGCCACATGCCGAGCGAGATCAGGATCGCGCCGAGGATCGCGGTCACGGTGCCGACCGCGATGCCGGTCGCGAGCATGCCGGCGATCAGGCCGGTATAGATCGGATGGCGCACGATGCCGTACGGGCCGGTGTCGATGACGCGGTGGTCTTCCTTGTGGGTGATGGTGTTGGACCAGAACTTCCCGAGATGCAGCCGTCCCCACCAGGTGAACGAGATGCCGGCAAGCACGATCAGGGCGACGATATAGACGCCGGCATTGCCGAACACCCAGAGCGGCTTCTCGCCCAGCACTTCCGCCGTCCACGGCGTGAACAGGATGCCGCCGATCAGGATCGGCAGGCGATAGCGCCCCGACTCCAGCGTCATCACCTGCTTCTGGGTGCGGCCCTGCCAGAACGAGGCGCCGACCCAGCTTGCAAGCCAGGCCAGCCAGATCAGGGCGAGCAGTTGCGTCGGCCAGGTCGTGGTCCAGCCACCCCAGGCGACAGAGAGAAGCTTGCTGAAATCGAAGGACATGCGGAAAGGTTCTTTGGGTTGGGCGGCAGCTCAGCTGGCGCGCGAGGAGAGCGCGCGATGCTCGATGKCGCCGGAGACGGGCTCGCCGCCGCGGGCGAGCAGATGGGTGATGGTTTCGCGCAAGACCGGCTCGATCGGGCGCGGCGAATAGCCGAGCTCGTTGCGGGCTTTGCCAATCGAAAGGTCGCTCGCGGCAAGCGCGATGCGCACGCCCTCGGCGGTGCCGTTGGGCGGCCGGCGCGTGATGCGATCGGCGACATATTCGAGCATGATGCCGGAGAGCTCGGCGATCTTGCCGGGCACGACGACCGGGAACTGGCGGCGGCCGCTCATCGCGGACATCATCCGCAGGATCTGGCCGAGCCGGACGCAATCGCCGCCGAGGATGTAGCGCTGGCCGATGCGGCCGCGCTCCATCGTCAGCACGAGGCCCATGGCGACGTCGCGGACGTCGACGAGATTGACCAGGAAGTTGAGGTGCGGCTGCACCTTCTTCTGGAGGAAGTACCACAGCATCGCCGTCGGCGGTGTCAGATTGTGGTCGGCAGCACCGATCGGCATGGTCGGYGTGCCGATGACGAGCGGGAAGCCGGCGGAAGCGGCCTTCGCCGCATGATGCTCGGCGAGCGACTTCGATCGCGTATAGGCGCCGGGCATCGCATCGGCCGGCTGGAGCGCCTCTTCGGCGGCGGCGCCGTTGAGATCCGAATAGGGGAACAGGATCGATTCCGTCGAGCAGTGCAGGAAGCGCGACACGCCGCGCTTCATCGCGGCCGCGAGCACGATTTCGGTGCCGCGGCAATTGACGTCGTGAAAGTCCTGCTTGTTGGCGACCCACATCCCGGGCAGGCCGGCGAGATGGTAGGCCTGATCGACGCCGGCAAACGCGGCATCGACCGCGGCGCCATCCAGCACCGAGCCATGGGCATATTCAACGTCCGCGTTGGCCGCGGCCGGCGGACGGACATCGAGAATGCGTACCCGCTGCCCACGGGCGCGGAGCGCTTCGACGAGATGATGTCCGATGAAGCCACTGCCACCGGTAACCAGTACGAGAGCCATGAAGAAAGTTTGCTGTTCCGCTCTTGAAGCTATCGGGTTGAAAGGGAATTGGTCGGAAGAGGCGCCAAAATCGCGGCAAGGTCGCGACGGAAGCCCAATGCAATGAATAATTTTGCCATGACAAACATCGGTCCTAGCAGGAAATGGGTGGGGTGGTCGACCATCGAGGGCTGCCGTTCCTCGAACACCCGATGGCCGACGATCTGCGCCGCGACGCCCAGGGCGATCAGCACGGCAAAAATCGACCACATCATGGCAATCGAGACCTGATTGCCGATCGCGGTTGCGACCGAAAGCAGCACAATCATCGCCGCGAGGATGCCCAGCCCAATTCCGGCATCCAGCATCAGCCAGTAGGCCAGCACCGGCAGGGCCAGAATCACCGCCAGGCTCACCTCGATCCCGAACACATTGAAATGCACGAGCGTCAGCGGCAGCACGGCGCCGATGAAGAGCAGGAGGATTCCGACCACGTGCATGGCGCAGTTCCAGGGATCGCGATGATATTCGACGTAATCGGCCAGTTGGCGTTGAAAAGAGCCAGCCATCTTGGTCTCGCGCAGCATGGGGTCGGGAAGGGACGAAAAAAGCCTATAGCATCTGACCGGGCGGTGCACAAACCGGCGCTTTTGTCGCGCGAAACACTGCTGTTGCGCTGTGAGACAGGTCACAAAACGTCAGGACTTCAAGGGGTTCCGCCCGGCGCCGAGGCGCGCGCGCTCAGTGCTTCTTGGCGGGTTTTTTCGCCGCAGGCGCAGGTGCCGCAGCCGGATGCGCGGGCGCCTCTTCCGGCACCTTGGCATAGGTCAGGATCTGCAACTGGCCGTTGACGGGCGAGGTCGGCTTGGCGCGGTCGAGGAACTGCTCCTCACCGAGGCCGATCGGGTGCAGCCGCTTGGTCGAGATCTTGAACGTGTTCACCAGGACGTCACGGATCGCGTCGGCCCGGCGCTGGCTCAGGATCGCATTGGCTTCCCGCGTCTTCGAATTGGATTCGACATGGCCGACGATCAGGAACGTGTAGGGCAGCAGCGAGGCATGAACCAGCGCGTCCGCGATGCGGCCGACGGCCTGGTAGGACGTGGGCTGGATGATCGGCGTGTCGGCGTCGAACTGGATCTGCGCGGTGAAGGTCGGCAAATTGGCGAGGTCGGGCGCGATCAGCGGCCGGTTCACCGGTCCCGGATCGTTCTTGATCCTGGCCTTGGCACGCTCCATCACCTGCTGCTTCAGCGCTGGCAAGTCGACCTCGGCGGCCTGTTCGAAATGGTTGAGCTTGCCGACGATGTCGTCGCGGGTCGGCGGCGCCGTCTGCGCGCTTGCCGCGCCCGCGAGCAGGGTAAGGCCAAGACCAATACCAAGACCAATACCAAGAGCGATGCCAAATCCGGCGGTGGTCAGCCCGGTTGCGCGCATCATCGATATCCCGCGTCGTCAACGGCCTTCAGGCAGTTGTTGCTGATGCCCTTGGGCGTCGAGACCAGGCAGGGGACCGACTTGCTGGTCTCCTTGGTCGAGCCGCCGCAGACCTTGACGATCTCGCGCTGGCAGGCGTTCGCCACCGTGACGCGCGCGGCGACGCGCTTCTGGATGGCGTCGAAGGCGCCGAGATAGTCGCTCTGGCACTGCGGCGACAGCACGTCGCGGTTGCGGGACAGGCACTCCTTCAGGCGGGTCGAGTCCGGATTGACGCCGCGGCAATTGGCGACGATTTCCGCACCGCAACTTTTCGCCAGCAGCCCGATCGAATCGCCAAAGCTCATGGTCTCCGCCGCCGCAAGCGACGGCATACCCAATGCCAGCAAGATCAGTGTGATGGAGCCCCGGACCATGAGCGCATCTGATACGGGGAAGTTCGCGGTGGTCAAGGGCTGTTCGGGCGAGAACTGTCGACAGCCCGATCGGTGCGGCGAACGGTCCTCACTCGGCGGCGTGCGCGCGGGCCGGTAGTTCGATCAGGGCGACCATGTAGTTCCTGAGGTCGTCGGCAACGTCTGGATCGGCCTTGAGCTCGGTCAGCGTCCTGGGTGGGGGAAGCTGGCGGCCATCCCCATTCAGATCTTGCGCGTAGAGCTCGAGAGCCTCGGGCGCGTTATGTAAGGCCTCGTCGATATCGTCGCCGCCGGAAATGCAGCCGGGCAGGTCGGGAAACCACACGCCAACGGCATGGTCCGGGCCAGCGTCCTCGATAATGGCAATGTAATGAGCCATGTCGACCTCAATCGGGCTTCCAACCCGCTCCTTTATAGATGGCACGGACCAAGGCCCTTTCCCAAGTCCTTCTTGGGGGGCGGAATGACAAGCGTTTCGCCCGAGATGGGACTTTTGAACACGTGGTGTGAGCCGGTCACGCGCACCAGCTTCCATCCCTCTCGCTCCAGGCGACGAATGATATCGCGGCTTGCGGTCAGCATGACGTCCCCAAAAGAATCATCTGACCAAAAAGCTAGATCATGACACGCGGCGTTAACTGGGCGAGAGGCGACCGGCTCACGCCCGCTGCACAAAGCTGTCCACGACCTTCTTCTCGCCGGCCTTGTCGAAGGCGATGGTGAGCTTGTTGCCGTCGATCTTGGTGACGCGGCCGTAGCCGAATTTCTGGTGGAAGACGCGGTCGGACAGCGTGAATTCCGAGGTCGTGCCGGTCGATTTCGCCACCAGCTCGCCCTCGATCGTCATCGGCCCGCGGCGGCGCGACGAGAAGCTGCCGAAATCGGGCGAGGACGAAGCGGTCGAAAACGACGAGGCCTCTTCCTCGAAGCCGCCGCCGCTATTGCGTCCGCCGCCCCGGTTGCGGTTGGCCTGTGAACGATTGGCCTGGGCGCGCTGCCAGCCCGGGGTCGTATAGCTCGAGCCGAAGGCTTCCATGTCGTCGAAGCGCGAGGCGCCGTAGCCACCGGCGCCGCCCCAGCCCGAACCGCCCTTGGATTCCGTGATCTCGACATTGGCGGCGGGCAATTCGTCGAGGAAACGCGACGGGATCGTGGTCGACCAGGTGCCATGGATGCGCCGGTTGGTGGCAAAATAGAGTTTTGCACGGCGGCGGGCGCGGGTCAGGCCGACATGGCCGAGCCGGCGCTCTTCCTCGAGGCCCGCGCGGCCCTGCTCGTCCAGCGTGCGCTGGCTCGGGAACAGGCCTTCCTCCCAACCCGGCAGGAACACGTTGTCGAATTCGAGCCCCTTGGCCGAATGCAGCGTCATCAGCGACACCGCGTCGTCCTCGGCGCCGCCCTCGCGGTCCATCACCAGCGAGATGTGCTCGAGGAACCCTTGCAGGTTCTCGAACTCCTCCATCGAGCGCACCAGCTCTTTCAGGTTCTCCAGCCGGCCCGCGGCGTCGGCCGAGCGGTCCTTCTGCCACATCTCGGTATAGCCGCTCTCGTCGAGCACGATCTGGGCGAGATCGGTGTGCGCGGTGACCTCGCGCTGGGCGCGCCAGCGGTCGAACTGGGCGACGAGATCGCGCAAGCTTCCGCGCGCCTTCGGCTTCAATTCGTCGGTCTCGACCACCGCGCGCGCCGCCTCGAACAGCGGAATGCGACGCTTGCGGGCATGATCGTGCAGCATCTGCACGGTGGCATCGCCAAGCCCGCGCTTGGGCGTGTTGACGATGCGCTCGAAGGCGAGATCGTCGGCCGGCGAGTTGATGACGCGCAGATAGGCCAGCGCGTCGCGGATTTCGGCGCGCTCGTAGAAGCGCGGGCCGCCGATGACACGATAGGGCAGGCCGAGGGTGACGAACCGGTCTTCGAATTCGCGCATCTGGAACGACGCGCGCACCAGGATTGCGATCTCGTTGAGCTTMTCGCCGAGCCGCTGGAGCTGCTCGATCTCCTCGCCGATGCCGCGGGCTTCCTCTTCCGAATCCCACGCGCCGGTCACGGTGACCTTCTCGCCCTCGACGTCCTCGGTGCGCAGCGTCTTGCCGAGCCGGCCTTCATTGTGTGCGATCAGATGCGAGGCGGCGGCGAGGATGTGGCCGGTCGAGCGGTAGTTGCGCTCGAGGCGAATGACCTTGGCGCCGGGAAAGTCGTGGTCGAAGCGCAGGATGTTGTCGACCTCGGCGCCGCGCCAGCCGTAGATCGACTGGTCGTCGTCGCCGACGCAGCAGATGTTTTTGACGTGGGGCGTGGCAACCGCCGGATGCTCCGTCATTCCGGGGCGATGCGCAGCATCGAACTCCGGTGCGCGATTGCGCACCTGAGAATCTCGATCGTCGGACTCATCTCCGGATTCCGGGTTCGGCTCTTCGAGCCGCCCCGGAATGACTGCCTTGGTGGCCGCCGGCGCCTGCGACAGCAGCCGCAGCCACAGGTATTGCGCGACGTTGGTGTCTTGGTACTCGTCGACCAGGATGTATTTGAAGCGCTGCTGGTACTGCCGCAGGATATCGGGGTGCTCGCGGAAGATGCGGATGTCTTCGAGCAGCAGATCGCCGAAATCGGCGGCGTTCAGGATCTTCAGCCGTTCCTGGTAGCTCGCATAAAGCTTGCCGCCCTTGCCGTTGGCGAAGACGGCGGCTTCGCCGGCAGGGACCTGCGACGGCGTCAGGCCGCGGTTCTTCCAGCCGTCGATCAGGCCGGCCAGCATGCGCGCCGGCCAGCGCTTGTCGTCGATGTTGTCGGCCTGGAGCAGCTGCTTGAGCAGCCGGACCTGGTCGTCGACGTCGAGCACGGTGAAGTTGGACTTGAGCTGCGCCAACTCGGCATGGGCGCGCAGGATGCGGCCGCCGATGGAGTGGAAGGTGCCGAGCCACGGCATGCCTTCCACCGCGTGGCCGAGCATCTGGCCGAGCCGGTGCTTCATCTCGCGGGCGGCCTTGTTGGTGAAGGTCACCGACAGGATCTCGCCCGGACGGGCACGGCCCTGGCTCAGGATGTGGGCGATGCGCGTGGTCAGCACGCGCGTCTTGCCGGTGCCGGCGCCGGCCAGCACCAGGACCGGGCCGTCCAGCGTCTCCACCGCCTCGCGCTGCTCGGGATTGAGCCCGGACAGGTATTTCGGCCCCACCGAGGCGCGCGCGCGCGCGGCGATGCCGCCGGCCGCGGGCTGGTGGTCGGAGACGTTCTGGGAGGTGATCTTGCTTGGCTCGGTCATGCGAATCATTGGCCCACGATGGCACCGCGCCGTCGCGGGAGGGAGCCTTCATAACAGGGATTGCCGCCTATATGGGGCGGCGCGGAGGGGTTTTCCACGTACGCGGACGACCGATTTGTTCCTGCCGGGCGTGCGAATTTCTGGCTTCAGCGGGCAGGAACCATCGTTCCGCGTCGGTGATTGTTTCCGCAAGTGAGGCGCGCCAGCCGCGCCGATCGCAGACAGTCATCGAAACAGAGGTTTTGACCATGCTTAGCTGGGTTGTGACGTTTCTGGTCATCGCACTGATCGCCGGTATTCTGGGCTTTGGCGGCATCGCCGGCGCGTCGATCGAAATCGCCAAGATCATCTTCTTCATCGCGATCGTGCTGTTCCTGGTCTCGGCCGTGGTCGGCCTCGTCCGCGGACGCACCAGGGTCTAGCGCCGCAAGTCCCTCATGGTGAGGAGCGCGAACGCGCGTCTCCCGGACGATGCTTCGCATCGCCTAGAGAACCATGAGGCCCGACTGTGGCCTTGCATCCTTCGAGACGCCCGCTTCGCGGGCTCCTCAGGATGAGGAGTTAGAGCACTACCGCTGCGAGGGCATCGCCACGTTTCGGCCGATGCCCTCGGGCCGGGCTAAGGCGCTGTGGGCCGTGGCGACCGCAGCGATGCGCGGCTGGATATCGGGCGGAAACGGCGCAACCCGCCGCGCATTCATGTCCATGTGCAGCGACATGTTCTCCGAAGTCGCCGACAACCATCCTTCCGTTGCGTGCCTCATCTCCTCGAACGTGTGCAGCCGCTTGTCGTCGGCTTCCAGTAGCCAGACCAAAATCCGCACGGGATCGCCGAGGTGGATTTCGCGCAGATAGCGCACATGGCATTCGGCGGTGAAGGTCGAGCCGTGGCGCTCTTTCTTGTAGACCGGACCGATCCCGAGCTCGAGCCAGAACTCGTCGATCGCCCGGTCGAACATCACGTTGTAATAGGCCATGTTGAGATGGCCGTTATAGTCGATCCATTGCGGCTCGATCTGCATGATCGAGGCGCGGAACGGCTCGGCCTTTTGCTCGCCCTTGGGCGCRGATGCAGTCTCCGGCATGTTTCCTTCCCAAGCTATGCGTCCGGTCGCTTGACTTGACCGGTGAGATGTCCTTTGCCACGGTTTGTCTGTCGGGAGGAATGTCCGTGGGTACGACCATCACCAATAATCCGCCGCGGCCGGAGCCGAAAGCCCTCGCGAGCGCACTGGAGCAGCTTGCCGCACGCTTCGGCAACCGCCTCATCACCTCGCAGGCCGTCCGCGAGCAGCACGGCCACACCACGACGTGGATCCCCAACCAGCCGCCCGATGGCGTGGTGATGGCGCAGGAAACCGCCGACATCCAGGACGTGGTGCGGATCTGCGCCAGGAATCGCGTGCCCGTCATCGCCTTCGGCACCGGCACCTCGCTCGAGGGCCAGGTCAACGCGCCCGCGGGCGGCATCTCGATCGACCTGCGCGACATGAACAAGGTGCTCGCGGTGCATGCCGAGGACCTCGACTGCGTGATCCAGCCCGGCGTCACCCGCAAGGCGCTGAACGAGCATCTGCGCGACCAGGGCTTGTTCTTCCCGATCGACCCCGGCGCGGACGCTTCGCTCGGCGGCATGGCCTCGACCCGCGCCTCCRGCACCAACGCGGTGCGCTACGGCACCATGCGCGACAGCGTGCTGGCGCTGAAAGTGGTGCGCGGCGACGGCGAGATCATCACGACCGGCACGCGCGCGAAGAAATCGTCGGCCGGCTACGACCTGACGCATCTGTTCATCGGCGCTGAAGGCACGCTCGGCATCATCTCCGAACTCACGATCCGCCTGCGCGGCATTCCGGAGACGATCGCGGCCGGCGCGGTGTCGTTCGAGACCGTGCACGGGGCGTGTCAGGCCGTGATCCTGGCGATCCAGACCGGCATTCCCGTGGCGCGCATCGAGCTGCTCAATGCCGCGCAGGTGAGGGCCTGCAATGCCTATTCGAAGCTGACGCTGCCCGAGACGCCGCTGCTGCTGATGGAATTCCACGGCAGCGAGATCGAGGTCGGCGAGCAGTCCAAGGCGTTCGGCGAGATCGCAAAGGATTGCGGCGGCGGCGACTTCTCCTGGACCACCAAGCCCGAGGATCGCACCAAGCTCTGGCAGGCGCGGCACGATGCCTATTGGTCGGTGAAGGCGCTGCGGCCCGGCGACAGCATCGGCGTGGTCGCGACCGACGTCTGCGTGCCGATCTCGCGCCTGGCCGAATGCGTCGGCGAGACCGAGGAGGATCTCAAGCGCCTCAACCTGCTGTCGCCGATCGTCGGCCATGTCGGCGACGGTAATTTCCACTGCTCGCTTGTCTGCGACACCAATGATGCCGACGAGATGGCGCGCGGCGAGGAGTTCATGCATCGCCTGGTCGAGCGTGCGCAGGCGATGGACGGCACCTGCACCGGCGAGCACGGCATCGGCCAGGGCAAGCAGAAATACCTCAAGGCGGAACTCGGCCCCGAGGCGCTCGATGCGATGCGGGCGCTGAAGACGGCGCTCGATCCGCTCAACATCTTCAATCCCGGCAAGATCGTGCCGGAGGCGTAGCGCAGCCTGCTGCATTGCGGTCGCGGAACTTTCCGCAGCCAGGCCGGTTCCAATTCCGTCAGCTTCCGATGCCTCAATGGCGCGGCTCTGCGGGRGGATGCGATGTTGCGACCGGTCATTGGAATTGCCGTGATGGCGCTTGCCTGCATGCTGGCGGGCACGGCTCTGGGAAAGGGCGGAGGCGGCGGACACGGCGGTGGGCACGGAGGCGGACACGGCGGCGGTCATGGTGGCGGTGGCCATCACGGAGGTGGCCATCATGGCGGCGGCCATTTCGGCGGTCACGGTTTCGGGCACGCGCATGGCGGTGGGCATCATGGCGGGATGCGGTTCGCAACCGGAGCTCGACGGGGTGGTCCGAACTTCGGTCAGATCCGCAATGCCGGCGTCCGTCCGGCGAATTTCCGTAATGCCCTCAACGCCCACTCCAGCGCGTTCCGCAACGGCCGGCTGATCAGCAATCCGGCGGCGCGGGCCCAGATCGCGGCTGCGGCCGCACTTGCCGGCTGGCATGGCGCCAGCAGCGGATGGTGGCAACATGCGGGGGGCGGCTATGGCTGGGTCGGACCGCTGTTCTGGCCATTCGCCTATAACGACCTCTACGACTACACGATCTGGGGCGATGGTCTCGGCTTCTGGGGCTACGGCTATCCGGACATCTATGCCGGCATGTTCGGGCCCTATGGCTATGATGGTCTCTCGGCCTATCTGCCGCAACGTCCGCAGGGACGACGGCAAGCGCGAGGCGTTGCGCTCGATCAGCTTTGCGGCAGCGACCGCCGCGAAATCGTCGGCGTGCCGATCGACCAGATCGCAGCCGCGGTGCAGCCGACGGACGCGCAAGGCGCAAGCCTCGACGAGCTCGGCAATGCCTCGATCCTGGCGGCAGGAATCATCCGCGCGTCATGTCCAACGCAAGTCGCGGCCACGGCGCCCGGTCGTCTGGCGGCGATGCAGCAGCGCGTCGAGGCGATGGTGAAGGGCGTCGAGCTGGTGCAACCGGCGCTCGACAAATTCTATGGGGCGCTCACCGACGAGCAGAAGGCCCGTTTCAATGCGTTGGCCGAGGATCAGCGCCGGGTCGCGGCCCCAAGCGACGCCAACGCATCGCTGGTCCAGAATTGCGGTGCGCCTGTCGGGCTCGATTGGCCAGGCGCCGAGATCGACGCGCGGCTCCGTCCCAGCGAGACCCAGCGTGCTGCTCTGCAAGTGCTTCAGGATACCAGCGCCAGGGTCAAGGATGCGCTCAAGGCAGCGTGCCAGCCCAGCGACGTGATGACGCCGCCGGCGCGCATGGCCGCGGTTCACAAGCGGCTCGATGTGATGCTGGACGGCGTCAAATCGGTGCGCGCCGCGCTTGAGGATTTCTATGGCACGTTGAGCGACGAGCAGAAGGCGCAGTTCGAGGCGATCGGGCCGCGTCGGACGTCGTGAGCGCGGAACAAGGTCTGGCGGAAAAACCGTCTCGCCGATCTCGTGGCGGTTCTTTATGCTGGGCGGAACTGAAGCACGACAATGCGGTGGCGGGAAGACCACGGGTGGCGAGGTGATGGAGTGGTTCGCAAGGAAGAAGGCGGGGGACGTCTGGGACGAGGCGATCGCGGCGCCGCTCGGCGACATCGAGGCCGCCGAGCGCATCCGCGCGATTTGTGAGGCTGCGGCCGCCAGTGCGGCGGCTTCCTTGCGCAACGACAAGCGTGAAAGCGAGCGTTACGAACGCGCGGCGAAAGTCGCGATGGAAATCGCGATGAAGATCGCGGACGGCCTGATGCGCGACGACGCCGTCCGTCGCATCGTCGACCTCTGCATGAAGGCCAACGACGTCAAGACCGCGCAGATCCTGTTTCGCGCGATCCACGCCAGCTGGATCCGCGAGGCGGTGCAGCGGGATTACCCGACGCTGTTGCAGTAAAGACTGATCGTCGCCACGAAGAAGGTGCGCTCCCTCCCCCGCCTGCGGGGGAGGGCTGGGGAGAGGGTGTCTCCGCAATCGAGAACCCCCAGAGGAGAAAGCCCTCACCCGGCGCTCCGC
>NZ_JBFULT010000008.1:0-44237 GCF_054049755.1 Bradyrhizobium sp. P5_C11_2 | reverse complement strand
GATCTGCTCTATGCGGCCGAACAGCAAAAGGGAATTCTCGGCTTCTTGTGGCGCCAGGCATTTGGGCATTGGCGCTCCTTTGAGCTTCATTTTTTCGACAATGCTCGACAACCGGTCGTGCGCGGGATTCATCCCTTCCGCTTGTTCTTTCAGTGTCTGGAGCTGCGGTCGCGCGACGGCCGCCTGATTGGAAACATCGAGCGTCAGTTTTCGATCTTGACCAAGAGCTTCCATGTGCACGACGCGCAGGGGAGAGTGGTGCTCGAAGTCAGTTCGCCATTTTGGCGCGTATGGACCTTTCCGTTTATGCGCGGAGGGCGAGAGCACGCGCGCGTTGCGAAAAAATGGTCTGGCCTCGGCTATGAACTGTTCACGGACCGCGATAGTTTTCTGGTGGAATATTTAGAACCCGGCCTGACAGACGATGAGCGAGCCCTGATTCTTGCAGCTGCGATCTACATCGATCTCATGTATTTCGAAGTCAAAGGCGAGGGCGGCGCAATCAATTTGTTCCGCAATTGACGCGCGTGGCACCCCCTGAACCTCACCACCCGCAATCGCGACGAAATGGCTTAGATCCATTGGGCCCGTTCCGGCCGGGAAACGCTGTGTCATGAGTGCGCCCGCATTGAAGCCTGCTATCCCCTCGCTCCGCCTTGGCGTGATCGGGAGCCTCATCGGCCTGCTGGCCTTCATTGCAGCCGTTCTGCCGCACTGGGTCGTGCCGATCGTGTATCCGCCGCCACCGGTTGACCAGGTGGTCGTCGACACCGGACACCGCATCAAGGACCGCATCATCGCACGCGTGAAGGGCGTGGAGTATCAGGCGCCGAAGGTCGAGAAATCGGCCGGCAGAAGCTGGAGCGAACCGGCTTCCGTCACCGCAATTTCGCTCGGCCTGCTCGCCATTCTGCTCTCGGTCCTCTCGTTGATATTCAGAGAGGAGCGCCTATTTGCCGCCGTCGCCGCCACGCTCGGCACCGGCGCCATCGCGGTCGAGATATCCTTCGTCGTGATCGGCGCATTGATCCTGATCGCGATCCTCTATGTGGTGGCGAACATTATCGGCCTGTTCTGAGCCTCTCCGGGGCTGACCAACGGGCCTGAGCCTCGGCCAGCAATTGCTACCGCGCTCAATTCTCTGTATTTTCCGCTCCCGAAGCAGCCCCGCCCCACCCACAGGAAGCGAGAGACCCAAGTGGCGCCCATCCAGTACATCGTCGAGGGCGGTCACCGGCTCTCGGGCTCGATCGAGCCGTCCGGCAACAAGAATTCGGCGCTGCCGATCATTGCGGCCGCCCTGCTCACCGAGCATCCGGTGACGCTGGAGAACGTGCCGCGCATCCGTGACACCGAGACGCTGGTCGAGCTGATCCGCTCGGTCGGCGCGTCCGCGGAATGGACCGCCCGCAATACGCTTCATATCCACGCCAAGAGCATCCGCGCCGCCGACCTCGACCCCGAGCTTTGCGTCCGCATCCGCGCCTCGATCCTGCTCGCGGGCCCCCTGCTCGCCCGCTGCGGCGAAGTGATGCTGCCGCCGCCCGGCGGCGACGTCATCGGCCGGCGCCGGCTCGACACCCACGTGCTCGCGCTCGAACAGCTCGGGGCCAAGGTCACCGCCACCGACCGGCTCGAATTCCGCGCGCCAAAGCTCGCCGGTGCGGACGTATTCCTGGACGAGCCGAGCGTCACCGCGACCGAGAACGCGCTGGTGGCGGCGGTTGCCGCCGACGGCACCACCTATTTGCGCAACGCGGCCTCCGAGCCGCATGTGCAGGACCTTGCCAATTTCCTGGTCGCGCTCGGTGCGAAGATCGAAGGGATCGGCACCAACACCATGATCGTGCACGGGCCGGCGACGCTGGGGGCTGCGACCTACCGGATCCAGCCCGACCATATCGAGGTCGGCTCGCTGATCGGGCTTGCCGCCGTGACGCGCTCGCCGCTCCGCATCACCCGCGCCGGGGTCGAGCATCTGCGCTCGATCCGCATGGGTTTTGAGCGGCTCGGCATCGTCTGCCGGGTCGAGGGCGACGATTTGATCGTGCCCTCGAACCAGACGCTGAAGATCCAGGACGATTTCGGCGGCCACGTGCCGAAGCTGGAGGACCAGCCCTGGCCGGCTTTCCCGGCCGACCTGATGTCGATCGCGATCGTCACCGCCACRCAATGCGAGGGCGTGATCCTGATGTTCGAGAAGATGTTCGAATCCCGGATGTTCTTCGTCGACAAGCTGATCGCGATGGGCGCGCGCATCGTGCTGTGCGATCCGCATCGCGCCATCATCGCAGGCCCGAGCCGGCTGCGCGGCGCATCGATGATCTCGCCCGACATCCGCGCCGGCATGGCCATGCTGCTGGCCGCCGTCTGCGCCGAGGGCACCTCGACGATCAACAACGCCGACCAGATCGAGCGCGGCTATGAGCGCATCGACGAGCGGCTGAACGCGCTGGGCGCGAAGATCAAGCGCGTGCCGGAAAGGAAGAGCTGAGGGCTCTTCGCCTCTCCCCGCCTGCGGGGAGAGGCCGACGCGCGCCGAGCGATGCGGAGCATCGTCCGGAGCGCGGCGGGTGAGGGGGAATCTCCGCGAGTCCAACTGTCACCATTTTTGCGGATGCAGCCCCTCACCCCGACCCTCTCCCCGTAAGAACGGGGAGAGGGAGAAGAGACACGGGCCATGTTTTCGACGTGTGGCTGTGTTATTGACCGGCCATGCTCGACACTGTCCAGCCGCGTCCGCAGCCGCAATCCGGCGTGCCGCAAAACCATCTCGCCGATGAGCTCGTCGAGACGTTGCGGCTGGCCGTGCCGATGATGCTGACGCAGCTCGGGCAGATCGCGATGATCACGACCGATCTGGCGCTGATCGGACGGCTCGGCGAGAGCGCCGTCGCGGCGGCCGCTCTGGCCCATACGGTCTATTTCGTCAGCTTCACCTTCGGGCTCGGGCTGATGGCTGCGGTGTCGCCGCTGGCTGCGCAGGCCTTTGGCGCCGGCGACATCAGGCGCATCCGCCGCTCCCTGCGCGTCGGCCTATGGGTCGCGCTCTTGATCTCGCTGCCGATGATGGCCTCGCCGCTCTATGGCGAGCACATCCTGCTGGCGCTCGGACAGGCGCCGCAATCGGCCGCGCTCGCCCAGCGCTATCTGAACGGGCTGGCCTGGGGCATCGCGCCGGCGCTCGGCTTCATCGCGCTGCGCAGCATGATGAGCGCGGTGAACCGGCCGCAGGCGCCGCTCTGGATCACGCTCGCGGCGATCCCCGTCAATGCCGCGCTGGTCTATGCCCTGATCCACGGCCTGTTYGGCCTGCCGGAGCTCGGCCTGTTCGGCGCCGGGCTTGCCACCGCACTCGTCAATCTCGGCACTTTCGTCGCCGCACTCGCCATTGCAGGGCTGCGCAAGCCGTTTGCCGACTATCATCCGCTCGCCCATCTCTGGCGGATCGACTGGCCACTGATGCGCCAGCTCATCGTCATCGGCGCCCCGATTTCGTTATCCCTGCTGATGGAATATGGCCTGTTCTCCTCGGCCGCATTGCTGATGGGGCTGATCTCGACCACGGCGCTCGCCGCACACCAGATCGCGCTCCAGGTCACGGCCGTGCTGTTCATGGTCCCGCTCGGCATCGGCATGGCGGCGACGGTGCGGGTCGGCCATGCCTTCGGCCGCAACGAGCCCCGCGCGGTGAAGCGCGCAGGGCTGGTCGCAGCCATGCTCGGGGTCGCGCTGGTTTCCGCGCTGACCATTGCCATCATCCTCGGCCGTTATCAGCTGGGACGGCTGTTCTTCGGCAGCGGCGCAGAGAGCGCGGCGACCGTCGAGCTGACGGCAACGCTGCTGGTGGTCGGCGCGACCTTCTTCATCGCCGACGGCCTCCAGACCATCATGGGCGGCGCGCTGCGCGGCATCAATGACACCAGGATGACGCTGGTGTTCGCGGCAATCGGCTATTGGGGCGTCGCCTTCCCCATCGCCTGGGTGCTGGCCTTCAACGCCGGGCTCGGCGCCGTCGGCGTCTGGATCGGGTTCTCGATCGGGACGTTCGTCTATGCCGGGCTTCTGATCTTGCGCTTCCGGCGATTGACGCGCAGATTGGGCGCATGACGCCCGTCCGCGAAGTCACCCCCGAGGTCGATGCCGGCGCGCTGCTGGCCGGCGCGCAATTCGTCGACGCCTATCGTGTCGCAATCGGCGCGACCGGCCTCGATGCGCGGCAGGCCTGCACCCGGATGGTGCTGCACTGGCCGCGCTGGATCAGCGTGCTCGTGGGCTTGCGCAACATCATCGTCGCGCCGTTCGGGCTGAAAACATCGGGCGAAGGCATGCCGGCACCCGGCGGCATGATCGGCCTGTTTCCGGTGGTCAGCGAGACGCCGGACCGGCTGGTGGCCGGCTTCAACGACTACCACCTCGATTTCCGCCTCGTGGTCGACGTGACCGGTGACGCGGCGAACCGGCAGGTGACGTCGACCACGCTGGTGCGGACGAATAATCTGTTGGGGCGGACCTATCTCACGCTGATCATGCCCTTCCACAAGCTGGTGGTGCGCAGCATGATGGGAGCGATCGTCGAGCCGGCCCGATGACGCTGTCAGTCGACCTCTTCTTCTCGTTCCGCAGCCCCTTCAGCTATCTGGCGCTGCCGAAGACGCTGAAGCTGGTCGCGGAGTATGATCTCGCGGTGAATTTGCGCCCGGTCTATCCGCTGGCGGTGCGCGTGCCCGGCTTCTTCAAGAAGGCCAGCCCGAACTTCATTCGCTATGTGGTGCTGGACTCACGCCGCGTCGCCGAGCACGAGGGCATTCCGTTCCGGTTTCCGCGGCCTGATCCGATCGTCCAGGATCTGACGACGCTCGAGGTCGCGACCGAGYAGCCCTACATCCATCGCCTGACCCGGCTCGGCGCCATGGCGCAGCTCGAAGGCCGCTCGCTCGCTTTTACCAACGCGATCGCGCGCGTGCTGTGGGACGGCTCGGTGACGGGCTGGAACGAGGGCGACCACCTCGCGCGCGCCGCCGAAAAAGCCGGCTTCGACCTCGCCGCGATGGATGCGGCGATCAGCGCCGATCCGGATCGCTACGAGCAGGTGATCGCGGGAAACGAGAAGGACCACGCGGCGTCAGGCCATTGGGGCGTGCCGACCTTCGTGTTCGAGAACGAGCCGTTCTTCGGCCAGGACCGCATCGATCTCCTGCTCTGGCGCATGGTGGCTAAGGGCCTGATGCGGCGATAGGGCGTGTGCTCCCTCGACGAAGGCGACGCAGCCGCCCGTCAATTTCGCACCGGCTGCCCCACCCCGAGCAAGTTACCTTCGCTGTCGCGAAACCACGCGCCCCGCTCTCCAACACCCTTGCTGGGGTAGTTTCCCGCAATCTCGGCAATCCCATCGACGGTCTTAAGGCCGGGCAGGTCGTACTCCTCGAACGCGACACCCCGCGCGCGAAGCTCGCGTACGGTTGCCGCGATATCCTCGACTTCCCATCCCATCTGTGTGTGCGTGCCGGATTGCATTCCGGCCGAGATGAATATCGCAAACTCGCCGCCCGCGCAGATATAGCGGAGTCCGCCCGCACGCTCCTCTATCGGCTCGAGCCCGAGTTTCTCGGCGTAGAATGCCCGCGCACGGTTCAGGTCTTTTGCCGGAAGCCGGGTTGCCACCTTCGCGTTCCCTAGCATGCTCTCCCCTTTCTTCGTCTTGAGCTCGTTGACCGGTTCTACGGCACTGTGCTGTCGGCAGCCGAACGCTGCTGAGTATACACCCAGGCTCACTCCGCCACGCGCGCGGGCTTGTCGCTCGCCGCCTCCGACCATTCGCCGACGACGCGATCGAGATCGCAGAGATTCTGGTGCATCTGCTCCAGCGAGAAGCCGATCGCGAAAAAACGCTCGGCGGTATCACCGGGCTGGCCGCGGATCAGGCCGTCCTGGCGGACGGCGGCGACGGCCTCGGCGTAATGCTGGAGCGCGACGTGCACGGGATGGATCGGCGGCGCGCCGGCGCCGGCCCGCAGCGCTTCGGCTGCGGACTTCAGAAAGCGTGCGATCGCCGCGTTGACCTCGGCGAGCGGCGCGGCGAGCCTGATCTGCACGTCGGCCGGCAGCGGCACCACCGTGGCGCGGCCGATCATCACGACGTCATGGCGCAGCCGCAGGATCGTGCGCAGCAACGGGCCGGTGTCGGGGCCGCTCGACAGACGCGCGGCGCGCTCGCGTTCGGCCTCGGCGCCGGTGGCGTTGAGACCGACCATCGCGGTCCCGATGCCGTCCTGGATCCGGTGCAGCGCGTCGTTGTCGCGGCCGCGCGTGAGGCCCGCCAATAGTTCGGTGAGGGCCTCGGCGATCAATTCGAGCAGCTTCGCCGCGCTGGCGCGGATCTGCCGCACCGCGCGCGACGGCAGCACCAGGAAGGAGACCAGCAGGCCCGTGATGGCGCCGACGCCGACTTCGCTGACGCGATCGATCGCCGAGGTCATGGGATCGGAGTGATGCATGGTCGGAACCAGCAGCACGATGATGGCGGTCACCGTGGCGGCGTTGAGGCTCGGATTGATCGCGGCAACGAAGGCGAGCGGCGCGACCGCCAGCACCAGCAGCCCCAACAACCCGACTTCGGTCGAATAGGGGATCAGGATCGCGATGGCGCCGCCATAAATGGCACCGCCGATCGTGCCGAGCACGTAGTCGCGCGTCGCCTTCAGGGAGCGGCCGACGCTCATCTGGGTCACGATCAGCGAGGTCAGGACCGCCCAGAGCGGCAGCAGCAGATGCAGCGCGGTTGCGATGGCATAGGCCGCCACCGCGGCCACCGTGACCCGGATCGCCAATCCGAGTTGCGTTCGCCGCGACCAGACCCGGTCGAACAGCTGTTTTGCAGATGCCATCGTCAGACGTCCCGATCCTTTTGAAGCCAGGCAAAAGCATGGCTGATGCCCGCTGCCGCAGGGCCGCTTGAAAGGCCAAATCAGCCCGCCTAACTTGCGCGCCAAAACGAGGAAACACGATGGCCCACGAAACCGCAACGCTCGCCGCCTATGTCGCCAAGCTGAAATACCCTGATATTCCGGCAGAGGTGCTGGATCGCGCAAAAGTGCTGACRCTGGATTTCCTCGGCAGCGCGATCCGGGCCCGCAGCGAGGCGGAATCGACCCCCTCGATCCTGAAGATGCTGGAAGCGCTCGCGCTCGACACCAGGGGCGAATCCACCGTGTTCGGCGACACCAAGACCTGGACCCCGGCGGTCGCGGCACTCCTCAACGGCGCGCTCGGCCATTCCCTCGACTTCGACGATACCCATGCCGATTCCTCGCTGCATCCGAGCGCGCCGGTGGTTCCGGCCGCGTTCGCCGTCGGCGAGATGGTCGGCGCGTCGGGGCGCGACGTGCTGACCGCGATCGTTGCGGGTTATGAGGTCTGCTGCCGGCTCGGCAACGCGCTCGACCCGACCTCGCATTATGCCCGCGGTTTCCACCCGACCGCGACCGCCGGCACCTATGGCGCGGCCGCGGCTGCGGCAAAGCTGTTCGGTCTCTCCGAGCAGCAGATCGTCGCCGCCTTCGGCGTCTCCGGCAGCCAGGCCGCGGGCTCGCTGCAATTTTTGGTCAACGGCGCCTGGAACAAGCGCTACCAGGTCGGCGCCGCCGCGATGAACGGCGTGATCGCCGCGACGCTGGCGCGCAACGATTTCGTCGGCGCGACGGAATCGGTCGAGGGCAAGCACGGCCTGCTCGCCGGCTACACCGACGACGCACATCCGGACAAGGCGGTGGCCGGGCTCGGCAAGACCTACGAGACCATGAAGATCGGCGTCAAACCGTATCCGAGCTGCCGCTATACCCATGCCGCGATCGACGCGCTGATCGCGATGCGGCGCGAGCACAATCTGACGCCCGACCAGGTCAAGCGCGTCGAGATCGGCCTGCATCGCAACGGCATCACGCTGACCGGCGATGCCGCGACCAAGCGGCATCCCACCTCGATCGTCGGCGGCCAGTTCTCGATGTTCTTCACCGGCGCGCTCGCGCTCGACCAGGGCTCGTTTGGCTGGGACGATTACAGCCGCCTTGGCGACACCACCATCGACGCGCTCGCCGACAAGTTCGACGTGGTGCAGGACGACCGGCTCGAGATCGGCCGCACCCATCCGTTCGGCGCCCGCGTCAGCATCACCACGGACGATGGCGTGCATGAGCGGCTGTACGCCGATCCTTCCGGAGAGCCGAATTCTTTCCCCGATGCGCAGGCGATGCAGCAGAAATTTCTGACGCTGGCGCGGCCCGTGCTGAACGCGCGCGCGGAGAAGTTTGCGGATGCGATCATGACGCTGGAGCGGTTTGATCGCGTGGCGAAGGCGACGGAGCTGGGACGGCAGTGAGTTTCTTCTCCCTCTCCCCGTTCTTACGGGGCCGCGACGAGCTTCGCTCGCGCTGAGAGGGTTGGGGTGAGGGGCCTCTCTCCCCAGATGAGATGATCGTGAGACCTGTACCCCCTCACCCGGATCGCGCCGGACGATGCTTCGCATCGCCGGGGGCAATCCGACCTCTCCCCGCAAGCGGGGAGAGGTTAAGGCAAGTCCACCCCCGCCAGCTTCCCCTTCTCGCGCGTCGCCGCCACCACGTCGCGCACGAGATCGAACACGCCGTCCGCTTGCGGCGGCCAGTTCGGCGAGCGGCCGAGCCGCACGATCACCAGGCGCTCCGACGGAATCACGATCGTGTACTGCCCGATCGTGCCCTTGGCGAAGAAGGCATCGCGCGGCCAGCCGTGTGTGATGCGAAAATTCGCACCAAAGCTGTCGCCCTGGTTGGTCCAGAAGCCGGCGCCGATGCCGACCCAGGCGTTCGGCGTCGGGCTGGCAGAGTAGTTCACCCATCCCTCGGGGAGGATGCGCCGGCCGCCGGCGACGCCGTCATTGAGATAGAGCTGGCCGAAGCGCGCCCAATCGCGCGCGGATGCGAGCATCTCGCTCGAGCCTTCGATCGTACCCGAGCCATCAAGCTGGAGCGTGACATGGCGCATGCCGAGCGGAGCGAACAATTCGCGGCGCGCGAAGCGCAGCGCCTCACTGGGATTGCCGCCAGCGGCGTTGCGGATCAGATGCGAGAGAATGATGCTATTGCCGTCGTGATAGTTCCACGCCGCGCCTGGCGCAGTCTCGAGCGGGATGCTCTCCGCATACGCGGCCATGTTGGACTCGGCGAATTTCATCCGATTGACCGGCTCGAACGCGGAGCCGAGCGAGGCCTCCAAGGAGCTGCCGAGCGCAAGGCCCGCGGTGTGACGCAAGAGATGATCGACGGTGATGGCATGGCGCGGATCGTCAAGATTTTGCCAGGCGGCGACCGGCGCGGGCCCGTCCAGCTTCAGTCTGCCCTGCCGCACCAGCACGCCTGTCAGCGCCGAGATCACCGATTTCGTCATGGAGAAACCGAGCAGCGGCGTCTCCGGTCCAATGCCGTCCGCGTAGCGCTCGGCGACGATGCGGCCCGACTTCATCACGACGACCGCGCGGGTGCGCCGGTATGGCGGCTGCGCGGGCTCGGTGAAGGCGCGGTCGAGCGCCGCGGCGAGCCCCTCGCCCTGCGGCGGCACGATCGCAGGGCCGGCGATCTCGGCGAGAGCCGCGGACTGCCGGTCGTCCGCAAGCGGCTCGACGGCGGCAATCCCCGCGTCGTGCTCGAGCGTGCAGCCGAGCCCCTCGCGATAGACGGCATGGCTGCGGCCGATTCCGAACAGCGTCACCGTGACGTCCTTGCGGACGCGGTCGACCTGGTAGTCCATCGCCCAGGTGAGCAGACCGGTGCCCGGCATCGCATCGGTGGTCTCGACGAGGTTGCGCCCGGGGTCGAGGCCCGAGACGAAGGTCTCCGAGCAGAGAATGTCGGCGATGAAGCCGGTCGCGACCTTGGGCACGTCGCGGGCCCGCGCCGCGCCGAGCGCGAGGCCGGCAGCGGCGATGGTGGTGGTGAGGAGGATGATCTTGCGGCGGCGGGTCACGGGCTTTCTCCGGCTTGGGGCGTGTGCCGGAGACGAAGCAGGATGCGGGCGATGTGTGCTCGCCGGATTTGGAAAACGGCCTGGTTGAAACTGCGCGGGGCTGGTCGATTCTGGAATAAGCAAGCTATTTCAAAGCAATACGAAGATGCGGCCGCGATGGCGGTCAGCCCCCTCGCCCCGCTTGCTGGGAGAGGGCTGGGGTGAGGGGGAGCCTCCTCAGGGACGGCAACAGTTGGACTTGCGGAGGCTCCCCCTCACCCGGAATTTGCTCCGCAAATTCCGGCCTCTCCCCGCAGGCGGGGAGAGGCGAAGAACCCGTCACGCCGCGTTGACCTTCAGCCGCCGGTACTCGGTCGGCGTCACGCCGGTGACGGCCTTGAAGGCCCGGTTGAAGGGGCCAAGCGACTGGAAGCCGGCGTCCATCGCGATGGTGATGACGGGGACCTCGGCCTGCATGGGATCGGCGAGCGCGGCCTTGGCCTCCTCGATCCGGTGGTTGTTCAGGAACACATTGAAGTTGCGATAGCCGAGCCGCTGGTTGATCAGCCGGCGCAGCCGGTATTCCGGAATTTTCAGCCGGCCCGCGAGCGCGCCGATGGTGATGTTCTCCTGGCGATAGATCCGCTCGTCCGCCATCAGCCGCATCAGGGCGTCGATCAGCTTTTGATCGGCGGCGTCATCGGCCGCAGGCTGACTGAAAACAATCGGCGGTGCGGGTTCCACTGCTGCCGGAAACAGATCCGCCCCGTCAACGCGCATCATGGCATAGACGATCGCCGCAACGGTGCAGGCGAGCACGCCGGCATTGATGGTTTCGGCGACATCGCCGACGTGGTGGCCGGCGGCGGCGATCTGGAGCACCGCGTTCAGCCCGCCATAGAGCGCGGTTATGCAGACGATGAAGACACGAACGCGGCGGCGGCGCTCGACCAGGTCGGCCGGCCAGGAGGCGATCATCTGCCCGACCRCAAGCGCGATGAAACCGAGCACGATCAGATTGACCACCGTCACCGAGAGCCGCACATGGCCGCTAGGTGCAATCCAGACGCAGCCTGCGAAGCTGAAGGCCGTCACCAGCGCCCAGACCCATCCGTGCCACCAGCGCAGGCGAAACTCGTCGTCGAACAGGGAGCGTGTGAACAGCCAGAACACCACGATGGTGCCGGTCGACAACGCGATCAGTGGTGCATGCCAGAGCGGGATCCGCGACGTGACATCCACCGAATAGCTCGCCGCATGCGCGGCCGAGCCCAGCGCGAAGGCCGCGCCGAGGCGGGCTGCGAGCACTTTGCGAAAGTCCTGCAACAGCGACGCCGCCAGCATCAGCAGCAGCGTGACGCTGGCGGCGCGAAAGGCGAGCTCTGTTGCGGCAAGTGTCATCGGCTGATGCGATCGGTCGCGGTTGGAATCAGCCGAACATCGTTCGTTGCGTCCTTTTTTTCAAGGACCATCCACACCCCAACTGTCATCGCCCGGCTTGACCGGGCGATCCAGTATTCCGAGACGGCCGTGATTGAACCGATAGGCCGCGGCGTACTGGATGCCCCGCTTTCGCGGGGCATGACAGCGGTGCTTTGTCGGGACGACGATACGAAATCCTGCTACGATCTCGCCCAAGAAAGTCAAAAGGAGTCCATCATGAGCTGGCAACCCTCCAACGATCCCGTGCTCGGCGACCCCATGTCGTGCGATGCGCTCGACCTCGTCATCGTGCCGCGCACGCGCGACCTCGGCGACGGATTCGAGGTGCGGCGCGCGCTGCCGCATGGCAAACGGCAGATGGTCGGGCCCTTCATCTTCTTCGACCATTTCGGCCCGGTGCAGTTCGTCTCCGGCAAGGGCATGGACGTGCGGCCGCATCCGCATATCGGGCTTGCCACCGTCACCTATCTCTTTGACGGCTCGATCATGCATCGCGACAGCGAGGGCAACATCCAGGAGATCCAACCCGGCGCGATGAATTTGATGACCGCCGGACGCGGCATCGCGCATTCCGAGCGCACGCCGGATGCTCAGCGCGCCTCGGGCCAGAAGATGCTGGGCCTGCAAAGCTGGATCGCACTGCCGGCCGGATCGGAAGAGATCGCGCCGTCGTTCCAGCACTACGGCGCGGGCGATTTGCCGATGATCTCGGAGCGCGACTTCACCGCACGGGTGATCGCGGGCTCCGCCTTCGGCATCACCTCGCCGGTGTCGATGGTGTCGCCCTGGTTCTACACCGAGGTCACGGCCGTTGCGGGCGCGAGCGTGCCGCTCGACCCCGACCACGAGGAGCGCGCGATCTATGTCGTCGACGGCGAGGTTGAGATCGCGAACGAGCGTTACGAGGGGCCGCGGCTGCTGATCTTCCGGCCCGGCGACCGCATCACCGTGAAGGCACTCAAGGCCACGCGGATGATGTTTCTCGGCGGCGATGCATTGGAAGGGCCGCGCCACATCTGGTGGAATTTCGTCTCCTCCAGCAAGGAGCGGATCGAGCAGGCCAAGCAGGACTGGAAAACCGGCCGCTTCACCGCGGTTCCGCAGGAACATGAGTTCATTCCGCTGCCGGAATAGGCTAATCCGGTGTCCGGCCGCGCTGTCCGGCGCTGCCGGATTTCCTGCCTGCGAAAGCTTTGCCGATGACCACCATGCTCTCCAGCGACCTGCCGCTGCCCAAGATCGGGCGCGGCAAGGTGCGCGACATCTACGCCGTCGACGACGACCGCCTGCTGCTCGTCACCACCGACCGCATCAGCGCCTTCGACGTCGTGATGGGCGAGACCATCCCGATGAAGGGCGCGGTGCTGACCCAGATCAGCGCGTTCTGGTTCAACGAGCTCGAAGGCGTGGTGCCGCATCACATGATCAGCGCCGACACCGACGAGATCATCGCGGCCGTGCCCGCCTTGAAGCCGCACCGCGGCGAGATCCTCGGCCGCGCCATGCTGTCGCGCCGCACCACCGTGTTTCCGATCGAATGCGTGATCCGCGGCTACCTCTCGGGATCGGCCTGGAAGGAATACGCAGCCAGCGGCACGCTCGCGGGCGAGGAGCTGAAGGCCGGCCTGGTCGAGAGCGAGAAGCTGGAGCCTGCGATCTTCAGCCCGGCAACCAAGGCAGAGACCGGCCATGACGAGAACATCACGATCGCGCGGATGCGCGAGGTGGTCGGCGACGAGACAGCCTACACGCTCGAGAGCATGACGCGCGCGATCTACACGCTCGGCGAGGAGCTGGCGCGCGAGCAGGGCATCATCATCGCGGATACCAAGTTCGAGTTCGGCCGCGACAAGGACGGCCGCATCATCCTGATCGACGAGGTGATGACGCCGGATTCGTCGCGCTTCTGGGCGGTCGATGCCTACAAGCCCGGCCAGCCGCAGGCGAGCTTCGACAAGCAGCCCTTGCGCGACTATCTCGATGTCGAACGCCGCGCCGGCCGTTGGAACGGCGACGCCCCACCGCCGCCGCTGCCGGCGAGCGTGGTGGACGCAACCAGCAAGCGATATCTGGAAGCGTATCGGCGGGTGACGGGGAGCGAGCTGAAGATCTAGCTCGGCTGTTGCAGCCAAGTCCGTTATTGCCTGCCCAACTCTCCGCTGTCGTCCTGGCGAAAGCCAGGACCCATACCGCGAGGTCTATCGATCGCGGACGGTTCTAATCCCGCACGACCAATCCTCGCCAAACTCCTCCCTGGGGTAATGGGTCCTGGCTTTCGCCAGGACGACGGCGAGTGTGAGGCGACAGCATCAATCTTCACTCGTCGTCCTGGACAAGCGCAGCGAAGCGGAGCGTCGATCCAGGACCCATTACCATAGGGAGGAGTTTGGCGAAGACTCGTGGTCGTCAGCTCGCACCAAACTACTCCCTGGGGTTATGGGTCCCGGCCTTCGCCGGGACGACACCGGGTGTGAGGCGACAGCATCAATCTTCACTCGTCGTCCTGGACAAGCGCAGCGAAGCGGAGCGACGATCCAGGATCCATTACCACGGGGAGTTGTTTGGCGAAGACTCGTGGTCGTCAGCTCGCAACACGACTCCTCGCTGGGGTAATGGGTCCTGGCTTTCGCCAGGACGACACCGGGTGTGTGCTTCGGCTGATCCCGACTTGCCTCCCGCGTATGATCGGCCGTTCACAAGCCGCGGACCCACATCCCCGCCGCATCGCTCCAAAACTGTCGGATACCTCACAGCTGAAAGAATCCAGTTGCGCTAGGCTCGCAGTCGTCTACGTCTCGGACGGGAATGTTCATGAGCGAGTGTCACAGCGTGACAGATCCAGCAATTGACCTCGGTCCGGTCACCGGGGTCAATCCGTCCATCAAGCGTGCGCTGAATGATATATTGGGCGGGAGCGCCGCCAGCGTCCTCACCATCACATTCGGGCTGTCCTACGCGCTGCTGATCTTCACAGGCCCGCTGTCGCCCTATCTGTCCTACGGCATCGCCGCGACCTTCATCAGCTCCGCGATGATCGCCGCCGTCATCGCGCTGGGAAGCTCCCTGCCCTTCGCGATCGCCGCCCCCGACAGCTCGACGGCCGCGGTGACGGGCATTCTGGCCGCTTCGCTGGTCGAGCGCGTCGAAGCGGCCAATCTGTCGGCACCGCTGCTGCAGCCGGTCCTGATCACGCTCGGCCTGTCGACCGGGCTGACGGGGATCGTGCTGTGCGGACTGGGGCTGACGCGACTGGGCCGCGCCATCCGCTACGTGCCCTATCCGGTGGTCGGCGGCTTCCTCGGCGCCACCGGGCTCCTGATCGTCATGGGCGCGATCCGGGTGATCACCGATCACCCCGTGCAATTCGCAACGATGCTGCGCTTCACCGACGGCATCACGCTGTCGGAGCTCGGCGCCGCCTGCGCCATGGCGATGGTGCTGTATCTGGCCTGGCACCGCTCGCGCAGCCCGTTCGGCCTGCCGATCATCCTGGTCGGCGGCATGCTGACGGCACATCTGGCGTTCTGGATCGCAGGGATTTCGCCGGAGGAAGCGCGCGCCCTGGGCTGGATCTTCCAGCCGCCGCCGGCGGCGGCCTTCATGCTGCCCTGGCACACCGACGATCTCGCGAATTATCCCTGGTCCGCCGTGCCGGACCTGCTCGGCAACGTTGTCGCCGTGATCTTCGTCACTGCCTCCAGCACGCTGTTCAACACCACCGGCATCGAGGTCGCCGTGCATCGCGAGGCCAATCTGGAGCGCGAGCTCAACGTCACCGGCGCGGCCAACATCCTGACCGGCGTGCTCGGCGGCTATGCCGGCTGCATCTCGGTCAGCCGCTCGATCCTCAATTTCTCCAGCGGCGGCCGTGGGCGCCTGTCCGGGTTCACGGTCGCGGCGATCTCGCTGCTGATGCTCGCGATCGCGCCGGAACTGCTCGGCTTCATGCCGAAATTCGTGCTCGGCGGCCTGCTGCTCTATCTCGGCGCCGACCAGCTGCACAAATGGCTCATCGAATCGCGCAAGCGGCTCTCGCGGCTTGAATACCTCTCGCTGGTCGCCATCATCGCGATCATCGTTCTCTGGGGATTCGTGCCCGGCATCCTGATCGGCGTCGTCATCGGCTGCGCGACCTTCGCGTTCAGCGCGGCGCGGGTCGAATCGATCAAATACAGCTTCGACGGCGCCGAATATCGCTCTTCGCTCGACCGCTCGCGCGACGACCAGGAGGTGCTGCTGGCCCATGGCGGCAAGATCCAGGGCCTCAACCTCCAGAGCTATCTGTTCTTCGGCTCCGCCAACCGGCTCTACCAGCACGTCAAGCAACTGCTCCAGGAACGCCCCGAGTGCCGCTATTTGCTGTTCGATTTCAAGCTCGTCACCGGCGTCGACTCCTCGGCCGCCTATAGTTTTGCCCAGATCAAGCGCAGCGCCGCCGATCTCGGCGTCGAGCTGATCCTGGTGCATCTGTCGGCCGCGGCCGAGAAGGTGCTGCGTTCCAGCGACTTCATCAGCGAAAGCGTCACCATCATTCCCGAGCTCGATCATGCGCTGGAATGGTGCGAGAACGAGCTCATCGCGAAGCATCAGGGGCTGGAACAGGAGCAGGCGAGCCTGCGCGACTGGTTCACGGGGATCCTCGACAGCGAGGACGATGCCGACGAGCTGATCCGCCGCTGCCAGCGCCTCGAGGTCGAGGCCGGCGACGTCATCGTGCAGGCCGGCGATCCCGCCGATTCCATGCACTTCATCCTCGACGGCCGCGTCGGCATCATGATCCCCGCCGACGACGACCGCACCACGCGCGTGCGCAGCCTCGGCCGCTACACCACGATCGGCGAGATGGGCCTGGTGTCGCAGACGCCGCGCAGCGCGACGATCCAGGCCGAGGTCGACAGCGTCCTCTATGTGCTGAACACGCACCAGTTCGACGAGATCAAGGCCGAGGACCCCGCGCTCAGCCACAAGCTGCTGACCTATTTCGTGTCGATCATGGCCGAGCGGCTGACGTTTGCGAACCGGACGATCGCGGTGCTGAGGCGATGATTGGCCCGTAGCCCGGATGGAGCGAAAGCGTAATCCGGGATCGTGCCACAAGCGACAGAGGCCCCGGATTGCGCTTCGCTCCATCCGGGCTACGGGGCTATCACTGCCGCGGATTTACAAAGCCGTGAAGCTGCCGGATGCGGTCTCCATCCAGGACCGCCATGTCAATGCCTGTTGCAGCCGGGGTTGCAGCTCCCGGCGCGGCCAACGTCCAGCCGAACAGGACCTGATCGTGATGCGCATTCACGCTCCCTGCAAGCGTGAAGCGCAGGTCCGGAAGCCTTGCCTGCAAGGCTTCCACCAGGCGCTCGATTGCATCCCGTCCGGCGACCGAGTCATTCGGGTCGATATAGACGCACGCGTCGCTGAAGACCTCGTCGATCAGCCGCCGGCGTTTGCCGGCATCTCGCTCGTTCCAGACGGCAATGTAGTTCCGGACGAGATTTGTCACGCGTTCGCTCATTGGATTTTCTCCTCCACATGACCATGCCTGCCGTTTACGACAGGGTATCGCTAACCATCGTGTCCAGGCTGCTCGCGGCGACGCCCAACAGTTTCTCGGTATCGCCGGCATCGAGCAGAAGCGGCTTCTCGAACAGATAAGACATCTCGATCCCTTCGCTGAAGCCGATGCCTTCCAGATCGGCCGAGGTGAGGCGAAGCAGGTCCGGAACGCCAATCCTCAGCGCGACCGCAAATCTGCGCACCAGTTCGCGCACGGACGCGGACTGCGACGGCACGTGAAAGGCGCGGCCCCATTTTCCGGTAAAGCGCGACGCAGCGACCAGCGTCCTCGCCGTGTCCTTGGTGAAAGACCAGGCATGCGCCACATCGGGATCGCCAAGGAACGCGACCGGCTCGTTCTTGAGCAGCGACGGCAGTGCCAGCAGCGAGAAATACGCGACCGCGCCCTTGCCGAGATAGTCGCTTGCACGGACCTCGAGCGCGGGAACGTTCGATCGCAGCGCACGCTGCCACATGATGTGCCGGGTCGTGCCCTTCCGGGTGGTCGGGTCCGGCTCCAGGTCCGCAGTGAGAGGGCTCACGGCCGCCGCGCCATAGCCATAGACATTCCCGACCACGATCAGCCTGGCACCAACCTGCTCGGCCGCCTTGACCGTTCCGTCCATGATCGGAAAGAAGTCGGTCGGCCATCTGTGATAGGCGGCCATGGCGCACATGAAGATCGCGTCGGCGCCCTTGCTGAGTGACGCCAGCTGTGCGGCGTCGGTGGCATCCGACGAAACCGTACGCACATCTGCGAGATCGAGCGACCCGGCATTCCTGCTGGTCAGGATGACGCTGTGTCCGTCCTCCGCAAGAAGGCGGGCGGTTTCGCGCCCGACGGGACCGGCTCCGACAATCACGTAATGACTCACTTGGCATCCTCATTTGTCACGAGACGACAGATGAGTTCTTGGCCTCGGAGCCGTTGAAAATCGCGCACAAGGCGCCAAATACCGAGCACGTTCCGCCAAGATCTGGAGCCTGGCCCATGCATGCGAGACCGCGTTCGGCGCCAACATCGGCCGGTACCGCCGCCGCGGCCATGCGAACCGAGCCCGACTCCGTCGCGCTCGAGCCGATCCGCGATCACCGGATCGTCATCCACCTCAGCCCTGCGACGCGCTCATTCTGTCTTGAGACCGGGGATCAGTTTCTGCGTCAGGCCGGCGATATCGATGTGATTCCGTGCGGCGCCGTCGGCGGCTTTGTCGCGGAGACGCCCTACCAGTCGCTTCAGATCCGACTCGCGCCGAGCATGCTGGACCATGCCGCATCCAGGGCTCGACAATCGGCATCCGCCCGACTGACGCACCATCATATGCTGCGGAATGACCGCATCGTTCTGCTTGGACAGGCTCTCGAAAGCGACCTGAAAGCGGGCTCGCCGAGCGGCCCGTTGTTTGCTGAGAACGTGGGAATGGCCCTGGCGGTCGAATTGCTGAACCTGGCGAATGACCCGCCGGCCCAGGCCATCCGCCTGTCGAACGCGCAGCTCCAGAGAGTCCTGGCCTATATCGATGCGAATCTCGACCAGCCGCTCACCATCGACATTCTCAGCCGCGAGGCCGGTGTCAGCAGCTCGCATCTACGGGCCTGGTTCAAGGCGGCGATGGGCGTCACGGTCCATCACTACGTTCTGAGGAGGCGGGTGGAGCACGCGCAGCAGCTGGTGCTTCAAGGCAATCGCAAGCTCAGCGAAATTGCCCTTGAAGCGGGCTTTTCCCATCAATCTCACCTCGCCAAATGGATGCGGCTCGAGCTTGGATACAGTCCCAGCGAACTGCGCCGAAGCAAGAATTGATTGCTTGCGTGGTTTCGTAGCCCGGATGGAGCGCAGCGCAATCCGGGATCGTGCCACAAGCGACGGATGTCCCGGATTACGCTTCGCTCCATCCGGGCTACAAGACTAGAGCCTAAACCCCCGCCATCATCACGTATTTGATCTCGACATATTCTTCCATGCCGTGGCGCGAGCCCTCGCGGCCGAGGCCGCTCTCCTTGACGCCGCCGAAGGGCGCGACCTCCGTGGTGATCAGGCCGGTGTTGACGCCGACCATGCCGGACTCAAGCGCTTCGGCGACGCGCCAGACGCGGCCGAGATCGCGGGAGTAGAAGTAGGAGGCCAGACCGAACGGCGAGGCGTTGCACATCGCGATGACGTCGGCTTCGTCCTTGAAGCGGATCACCGGGGCGAGCGGGCCGAACGTCTCTTCCTGCGCCACCAGCGAATCCGGCTTGACGTCGGCAAGCACGGTCGGCTCGAAGAAGGAACGTCCGAGCTCGCTGCGCTTGCCGCCGGTGACAACCTTGGCGCCGCGCTTCACGGCATCCGCGATGTGGCGCTCGACCTTGTCGACCGCTTTCAGGTTGATCAGCGGGCCCTGCGTGACGCCGCTCTCGGTGCCATCGCCGATCTTCATCACCGCGACCTTGGCCGAGAGCTTCTTCACGAACTCATCGTAGATCTTGTCCTGGGCGTAGAGACGGTTGGCGCAGACGCAGGTCTGGCCCATGTTGCGGTATTTCGAGACGATGGCGCCTTCGACCGCGGCATCGATATCGGCGTCGTCGAACACCACGAACGGCGCGTTGCCGCCGAGCTCCAGGCCGAGCCGCTTCACGCCGACGGAGGCCTGCTGGTAGAGAATCTTGCCGACAGCGGTCGAGCCGGTGAAGCCGACGAAGCGCACCGCCGGGTGCTCGCACAGCACCTTGCCGATCGGCGGTGCATCACCGGTGATGATGTTGAACACGCCCTTGGGCACGCCGGCCTTTTCCGCCAGCACGGCGAGCGCCAGCGCCGACAGCGGCGTCTCATTGGCGGGCTTCAGCACCACGGTGCAGCCGGCCGCCAGCGCCGGCGAGACTTTTCGCGTGATCATCGAGTTCGGGAAATTCCACGGCGTGATGGCGCCGCAGACGCCGATCGGCTGCTTGATGGCGAGCAGGCGCGCATCGGGCCGCTGGGTCGGAATGGTCTCGCCATAAACCCGACGGGCCTCTTCCGCGAAAAACTCGACATAGGCGCCGCCGATGTCGACCTCGCCGAGCGCTTCCGTCAGCGGCTTGCCCTGTTCGGAGGTGAGGATCAGCGCCAGGTCCTCGCGGTTGGCGATGATCAGCTCGAACCATTTGCGCAGGATGTTGGAGCGCTGCTTGGCGGTGTGCTTGGCCCAGGCCGGGAACGCGCGCTGGGCAGCTTCCACCGCCTTGGTGGTCTCGTCAGCACCAAGCTGCGGGACTTTCGCGAGCTCGACGCCGGTCGCGGGATTGTTGACGGCAAAGACCGGCGTGCCGACCCAGGCGCCGTCGATGTAGCACGCCTCCTTCAGCAGCGAGGGATCCTTCAACCGGTCGCGCAGGGTGGATGTGGCGTGTTGGGCGCGTGCGGCGGCGGTCGGGGTCATGGCGTTGCTCCTTCGGACGATCGGATCGGCCCGGAATATAGGGACAAGCGGCGCGCAATGCACCGTCCCGCAACGCGCATCTGGTGGGAATTAAAGTGGGATCCGCGAGGTTACGCCGCGCCGCTCATATAGGTTTCGCGCCGGCCGATCATGCGCTCCGCCGCGGCCTTGGCGTCGGCCTTCGAGGACGTCGCGCAGGTCCGGTATTCGAGATCGGGGGCGTCGGAGGTGTCGCGGCGGCCGAACCACGACTTCGAGCCGACCGGCAGCAGCGCCAGCGCCTGCGCCAGATTGTCGACCGCGCCGAACGAATAGAGCGCGCCGGTGCCGGCGATGCGGACCTCGTAGATGCCCGGCGCAATCGGCGCCTCGAGATTGTCGCCCCGTCCGGGACGGGGATAGCGCTTCCATTCGCTCCAGGTTGAAATCATCAGAGGCCCCCTCGCGGCCGATCAGCAGCCGCCAAATTTGCATCAAGTCTTAACGTCGGCCGCCTCATTGAGGCGGGTGCTGAACGCCGCAACGCACAAAATGGTTCAAGTGCTCGAAAACCCTCGAAGCATATCGCCTGAGCCCGTTCTGGGTCACTGCGAAGTGCGGCCATCCACCGCAGATTGTGAGGAAGTGTTGCAGTCCAGTCGCCCTGTCGTCCTGCGCGGGGCGCGGGTCGTCAAGTCACGACATCGCGACCGGTCAAGACCCACGGACGCGCTTGCCGCACGGAGCACGCGGGAGGACAATCGATCACTTCCAACAATAATCAAACCGGAGGAAACGCGTATGCAAAGCCAAGCCCAGATCGACGAGGTTCTGCGTAAGRCAAGCGACGCAAAAGAGATTCCCGGCGTCGTCGCGATTGCCGCCAGCGGCAACGACGTGCTGTATCAGGGCGCGTTCGGCAAGCGCGACCTGTCCAAGCCCGACGCGATGACGCCCGACAGCGTGTTCTGGATCGCCTCGATGACGAAGGCGGTGACATCGGCGGGCGCGATGCAACTGGTCGAGCAAGGCAAGCTGTCGCTGGACGCGCCGATCGGTGAGGTGTTGCCCGACCTCGCCAAGCCGCAGGTGCTCGAAGGCTTTGACGCCAAGGGCGAGCCGAAATTGCGGCCGGCGAAGGGACCGATCACGCTGCGCCAGCTCATGACCCACACCGCCGGCTTCGCCTACAATGTGTGGAACGGCGATCTCGCGGTCTATCTGGAGAAGACCGGAATCCCGAACATCTTCTCCTGCCAGAACGTCGCGCTGAAGACGCCGATCATGTCCGATCCCGGCACCCGCTGGGAGTATGGCATCAACATCGACTTCGTCGGCAAGGCGGTGGAAGCCGTGAGCGGCAAGCGTCTCGACGCTTATCTGCGCGACAATCTCTTCACCCCGCTCGGCATGAGCGACACCGGCTTCAAGATCACCGACAACATGCGCCGGCGGCTGGTCGCCACGCACGCACGCGGCGAGGATGGATCGCTGGCGCCGATCCCGTTCGAGATCGAGCAGAATCCGGAATTTTGCATGGGTGGCGGCGGCCTTTACGGCACTGCCAGCGACTACATCAAGTTCACCCAGATGATCCTGAACAAGGGCCGCGGCAACGGCAACCAGGTGCTGAAGCCCGAGACGGTCACTCTGATGGGCCAGAACCACATTGGCGATCTCACCATTGGCAAGATGACGACGGTGGCGCCCATGTACACGAACGACGTCGATCTCTTTCCCGACATCGTGAAGAAGTGGGGGCTCTCCTTCCTGATCAACACTGCCAAGACGCCGGAGGGCCGCAGCGCCGGCAGCCTCGCCTGGGCTGGTCTCGCCAATACCTATTTCTGGATCGACCCGGCGCGCGATGTTGCCGGCGTGATCCTGATGCAGGTGTTGCCGTTCGTCGACGCCAAATGCCTGGAGGCTTTCGCGGGATTCGAGCGCGGCGTCTATGCCGGGCTCGATGCGGGCAGCGGGCAGAAGGCGGCGTGAGGGGCGCAACTCTCGCCACACGAAAACTGTCATTCCCCGCGAAAGCGGGGAATCCAGTACGCCGATAAACCACTGACGTCTCGGAGTACTGGATCGCCCGGTCAAGCCGGGCGATGACAGCGAGAATGAGGCGACTTCGCGCTACCCCGTCAGCCCGCGCTGCTGGGCGAGCTCCTTCAGCGACACTTGCGGCCGTGCGCCGATGTGCTGGATCACTTCGGCGGCGGCGAGTGCGCCGAGCTGGCCGCACTGCTTGTACGGCAGCTCGCGCGCCAGTCCGAACAGGAAGCCGGCGGCGAAGAGGTCGCCGGCGCCGGTGGTGTCGACCAGCTGCGTGATGGGGAACGCAGGTGCGGCGACGGCGTCTTCCGGCGACACCACCACGCAGCCCTTCTCGCTGCGGGTGACGACGCCGAGATTGACGTCGTTGCGCAGCTGCTTCAGCGCGGTGTCGAAGTCCGAGGTCATGTAGAGCGAATGCAGCTCGGACTCGTTGGCGAAGACGATGTCGACGGTGCCGTTGCGCATCAACGCGAGAAACTCGTCGCGATAGCGGTCGACACAGAAGGAATCCGACAGCGTCAGCGCCACCTTGCGCTTGGCATCATGGGCGATCTTGGCGGCCTTGACGAAGGCGTCCTTGGCGTTCTTGGGGTCCCAGAGATAGCCCTCGAGATAGACGATGCCGGCGCTCGCGATCTCGGCCGGATCGATGTCGGCGGGCGACAGATCCTGCGCGGCGCCGAGATAGGTGTTCATGGTGCGCTCGCCGTCGCCCGTCACCAGGATGTAGGAACAGCCGGTGGCCGGGCCGTCTTTCGCCGCGGGCGTGTTGAAGGCGACACCGGCGGCGCGGATGTCGTGGACATAGAGCTTGCCGATCTGGTCGTCCTTGACCTTGCCGACATAGGCGGCTCGGGCCCCCAGGCTGCCGATGCCGACGATGGTGTTGGCGGCCGAGCCGCCCGAGACCTCGGTCGCCGGGCCCATGTCCTTGTAGATGGCGGCAGCCCGCGCCTCGTCGATCAGGGACATGCTGCCCTTGGTCATGGCGTGCCTGGCCAAAAAGGCTTCATCGGTCCTGACCAGCACGTCGAACAGCGCGTTGCCGATCCCGAGAACGTCGTATTTCACGTCAGCCATTCACTTTGATCCCGTTGCCCGATTGCGATCTCGCGGAAAATCCGCTTCCTGTCGGCCTGAAAATGCAGCTCGCGGCCTATCACGACCGGGGCCGCGCGAGCAAGCAACGAGGGTTATCTTTTGACGCGTTTTCTTGACGCGAACCGGGGCCAGCTCGCCCGAAAACGCCATGGTATGAACGCCCGATGATCCGCTCCTTCCTGACCGTCTCGACGGGAACACTGGCCTCGCGGCTGCTGGGCTTTGCGCGCGATTCCCTGATCGCGGCGCTGCTGGGCACCGGTGCCGTGGCGGATGCCTTTCTGGCGGCGTTCCAGCTCGTCAACGTGGTGCGGCGGCTGCTCAGCGAAGGGGCGCTGAATGCGGCGCTGATCCCGGCCTGGCTGCGCGTCCGTGACCGCGATGGCGAGGCGGCCGCAGCGGCGTTCGCGGGACGCGTGCTCGGTACGGTCAGCGCGGCCCTGATCGCGATCTCGATCGTCATCGCGCTCGCAATGCCGCTGATCATCACGCTCGTCGCGCCGGGTTTTCTCGGCAGCCCCACGCTCGATCTCGCCGTCCAGAACGCGCGGCTGATGCTGCCCTATCTCGCCTTTGCCGGCCCCGTCACGGTGCTGATGGGACTGCTCAATGCGCAGGGACGGTTTGCGCTCACGGCGTTCTCGCCGCTGCTGTTCAACATCGCCCTGATCGCCGCGATCGCGGCCCTGCTGCTCTGGCACGCCGATGCGGCCTTCGCCGCGTGGATGCTGGCCGCCACCGTCGGCGTCGCCGGCCTGCTGCAGCTCGTGATGCTGCTGTCGCGGCGAAGCGGGCGCCTTGCGACACCGTTGCGCGCAAACTTCGACACGGACATGCGCGGCTTCCTTGCCAAGGCTATCCCCGGCATGATCGCAAGCTCGGGCCCGCAATGGCTGATGGTGGCCGGTGCGATCATTGCGTCCGCGACACCCTCCGCCGTCTCCTGGCTCTATTTCGCCAACCGCCTGATCGAGCTGCCGCTCGGCATCGTCGGCGTCGCCATGGGCACGGTGCTGGTGCCGGAGCTGACGCGCGCGGTGGCGAGCGGCGACCGTGACGCGGTGGCGCACGCGGAATCGCGCGCGCTGGAGCTTGCGACCGGGCTGGCGCTGCCCGCCACGCTCGGACTGGTCGTGCTGGCCGAGCCGATCGTGCGGCTGTTGTTCGAGCATGGCGCCTTCGGCGCAGATGACAGCACGGCCACCGCGCGCGCGCTGATGTGGCTGGCGCTGGGCCTGCCGGCCCACGTGCTGATCAAGGCGCTGTCGCCGGCCTTCTTCGCCCGCAGCGACACCATGACGCCGCTCTTGGCGACCGCCAAAGGGCTTGTGGTCGCGGTCGCGCTCGCGGTCCTGCTCGGCCATTTTTTCGGCGCAAGCGGGATCGCGGCGAGCATTGCCGCCGGGGCCTGGAGCAGCGCGCTCGCCCTGCTCCGGACCGGCACCACCGAATTCGGCTTCTCGGTCGACGCAGCCGCCCGCAAGCGGCTGCCGCGAATCGTGCTCGCCGCGCTCGCCATGGGCGCCCTGCTCTGGCTGACCGCGGGTCTGATGCCCGCCGAGGCCCATGGCCTCATCCGCTTCATCGTGCTGGGCCTGCAGATCGCGGCGGGGATCGCCGTCTACGGGCTGATCCTGCAAATTCTCGGCGTCGCGTCCTGGCGCGAGGCGGCCAATGCCCTGAAGCGGCCTGCCCGGCCCGACCTCGGCGCGTAAGGCGATGGAATTACCCTTGACGGGGCAGCGCCGCTGTTGGAAACGACGGCCGAATATCTCAGGAAGGCTTGCCAGGACAGCTTACCATGCCATTCGTTGAACGGGTCTTTTCGGGCGTCCAGCCGACGGGCAATCTGCATCTCGGCAATTACCTCGGCGCGATCGTCAACTTCGTGAAGATGCAGGAAACCCACAACTGCATCTATTGCGTCGTCGACATGCACGCGATCACGCAAGGGGTCGACGTCTGGGGCGGACCGGCCGAGCTCGCGCGCAACACCCGCGAGGTGACCGCGGCGTTCATCGCCAGCGGCATCGATCCGAACAAGCACATCGTGTTCAACCAGAGCCAGGTCTCGGGCCATGCCGAGCTCGCCTGGATCTTCAACTGCGTCGCGCGCATGGGTTGGCTGGGCCGCATGACCCAGTTCAAGGAGAAGGCCGGCAAGGACCGCGAGAATGCGTCCGTCGGGCTGTTCGACTACCCCGTGCTGATGGCGGCCGACATTTTGCTGTACCGCGCCACCCATGTTCCGGTCGGCGAGGACCAGAAGCAGCATCTCGAGCTCTCGCGCGACATCGCGCAGAAGTTCAACAATGATTTCGGCGACTCGATCCGAAGCCAGGGCGCCAATGACGGCCTGTTCTTCCCGCTGCCGGAACCCCTGATCACGGGCCCGGCGACGCGCGTGATGAGCCTGCGCGACGGCACCAAGAAGATGTCGAAGTCGGATGCGTCGGACAATTCACGCATCAATCTGACCGACGACGCCGACACCATTGCGCAGAAGATCCGCAAGGCGAAGACCGATCCGGAGCCGCTGCCGACCGAGGAAAAGGGCCTGGAAGCGCGCCCCGAGGCCGACAATCTCGTCGGCATCTTTGCCGCGCTCTCCGGCCGCAGCAAGGCCGAGGTGCTGCGCGAATTCGGCGGCGGACAGTTCTCCAGCTTCAAGAACGCGCTGGCAGAGCTGTGCGTCACCAAGCTCGCGCCGATCGCCGGCGAGATGAAGCGCCTCGTCGCCGATCCCGGCCATATCGACGCGATCCTGAACGACGGCGCCGACCGGGCCCGCGCGATCGCCGACGAGACCATGAGGCTGTCGAAGGACATCGTCGGCTTCATCCGCCGGCGCTGATTGTTGCGTTCACAAGACGGCCAGCGCCACGGCGCCGGCCGACGTCCCCTCTCCCAAACCCACGGAGAGTGTGGCAGCATGTCGGCCGCGCACACGCCGGGACATGCATGACCAGCAAGCGACTTTGCTTCGAGCCGGGTCACAAGCCCAAATGCCTCGTCGTCGTCGACGACACCGCCGAATGGGATCGCGCGGTCTATTACGCCAGCCGCTGGGCGATCCGTGCCGGCGGCGGCGTGGTGATGCTGCGTATCATCGAGATCGAGGACCAGAACCAGCAATGGCTGGGGGTCGCCGACATCATGAGGGCCGAGGCGAATGAAGCGGCGGAGGCCGCGCTCGACCGTGCCGCAGGCCGCGCCAACGGCATCGCCGCGATCACGCCGGAGCGGGTCATCCGCGAAGGTGCCGCGATGGAACAGCTGCTCGCGGTGATCGACGAGGACCCCGACATCGCCATGCTGGTGCTCGCCGCCAATCCCGGCGCGGAAGGTCCGGGGCCGCTGGTCTCGCTGCTGGCGCACGCGCTGGGCACGTTCCCCGTTCCGGTGACGATCATCTCCGGGGCACTGAGCGACCAGAGCGTGGATTCGCTGTCGTAGCTCTCCTGGTCTGGGCGAATGGCCAACCAGCTTCTCGTCATGCCCGGGCTTGTCCCGGGCATCCACGTTCTTGGGACCGGGGGGAAGTAACGCGTGGATGGCCGGGACAAGCCCGGCCATGACGGCGCGGGACTATTTGAGTATCCTAACCCGCTGATATAACAACGAAACGCGCTCCTTACCCCTTGACCGTGCGTTCGCCGTCGCCATCTGCTACTGGATAGCTACGCGCCGGCCTTGAACCGGCGACGTCCGGAGAAAACCATGTTCATTCAAACCGAAGCCACCCCCAATCCCGCCACGCTCAAGTTCATTCCCGGCCGCGTCGTCGTCGACGGCAGCCCGGTGGAGTTTGCAAGCCGCGAAACCGCGGCGCAGTCGCCGCTCGCCGAAAAGCTGTTCGAGGTGCCCGGCGTCACCGGCGTGTTCTACGGATCGGACTTCATCACCGTGACCAAGGCGAGCGGTGAATGGCAGCAGCTCAAGCCCGCGATCCTCGGCGCCATCATGGAGCACTACATGTCCGGCGCGCCGCTGCTCGCCGACGGTGCAGCCCAAAGCGATGCCGATCTCGACGACGAGAACGAGTTCTTCGACGAGGCCGACGCCGAGACGGTCGACATGATCAAGGACCTGATCGAGACCCGCGTGCGCCCGGCGGTCGCCAATGACGGCGGCGACATCACCTTCCGCGGCTTCAAGGACGGCGTCGTCTATCTTAACATGAAGGGCTCCTGCTCCGGCTGCCCGTCATCGACCGCGACGCTGCAGCACGGCATCCAGAACCTGTTGAAGCATTTCGTGCCCGACGTGGTCGAAGTCCGGCCGATGTGACGACGAAGTCGTCATTCCGGGGCGGTCCGAAGGACCGAGCCCCGGCGCGCAGTTGCGTGCCTGAGAATCTCGAGATTCCGGGTCTGGTGCTGACGCACCATCCCGGAATGACAGAAGGGCGGCCGATGTGAGCGGCAGCGCCGTAGGGTGGGCAAAGGCGCTCTTGCGCCGTGCCCACCAACCAAGATGAAACAGCCGTGGTGGGCATGCTTCGCTTTGCCCACCCTACGAAGCGCGGCGATATCAGGGGGCTACGAATCGTGCGTGAAGAATGGCGGATTGGCGCGTGGTTCGCTACACTCCTCGTTATTCGCCACTCGCCATTCGCTGTCTCATGCTGATCCTTGCCATCGACACCGCGCTGGAAGCATGCGCGGCCGCCGTTCTCGACACCGACGCCGGCGAGCTGCTTGCGCAGGAGCAGCTTCTCATGAAGCGCGGCCACGCCGAGGCGCTGATGCCGATGATCGCGCGTGTCATGCAGTCCGCCAATCTCGCATTCACCTCGCTCGACCGCATCGCCGTCACCGTCGGCCCCGGCAGTTTCACCGGCTTGCGCGTCGGCATTTCGGCGGCGCGCGGACTTGCGCTCGCGGCCAGGCGGCCGGCCGTCGGGCTGACGACGTTGTCGGCCTACGCCGCCACCGTCGTGGGCCAAAGCGGAACGGCGCCCGTGATCTCGGCGATCGACGCGCGGCACGATCACGTCTATTTCCAGATCGTCGCCGGCGACGGCGGCCAGCTGGTGCGGCCGAAAGTCGCCAGCATCGACGAGGCGATTGCGGCCTCGCAATTCGGCGCGCCGCATCTGGTCGGCAATGCCGCAAAAATCCTCGCCGAGCGCTGGCCAAAGGACGCACCGCAACCGGTTGCAGTCGATGCGCAGGCCGCGCCCGACATCGGCTGGGTCGCGTGGCTCGGCGCGGCCGCCGATCCCGAAACGACGCCGGCGCGGCCGTTTTATCTGCGCGCGCCCGATGCAAAGCCGGCAGCCATGCCGCCACGCGCAGCACAAGCCGCAACCTCGTGATGAGATGGTTGTCGGAGTGGTGGCGCGGCGGCACCGCCGCCGTCGAGCCCGCATCCGTACGGGATGCGGCGCGGCTGGCGCAGCTTCACGGCGCATCCTTCGCGCACGGCTGGGGCGAAGGCGAGTTCGAGACCATGATCGGCGAGCGCAACACGCTCGTGCATCGGCTGCGCCTGGGCCGCAAGACGATCGGATTTGCGGTGTCGCGGATCGGCGCGGATGAAGCGGAAATCCTCTCCATTGCCGTCGATCAAGCTCATCGCGGCCGCGGTCTGTCCCGCGCGCTGCTGATGACCCATCTCGGCCATCTCGCGGGACGCGGGGTGCGCACGATATTTCTCGAGGTCGARGAGAACAACCAGCCGGCGCGGCGGCTCTATGACCGGGCCGGATTCATGGTGGTCGGGCGCCGCGAACGCTATTATAAGCAGCCGAACGGGGAACAATTGAACGCACTTCTGATGCGACGTGACTTGTCGTAACATTGTTGGCACAAAGCGCCCCGTCAGGCAGACAATCCATGACCGCACTGAAACCTTCTTCTGCATCCAAGGCATCCGGCATCGAGGCACGCTGTGCCGCCACCGGCATGCGCATGACCGAGCAGCGCCGTGTCATCGCCCGCGTGCTTGCGGAGGCGGTCGATCATCCCGACGTCGAGGAATTGTATCGGCGCTGCGTCGCCGTCGACGACAAGATCTCGATCTCGACGGTCTATCGCACCGTCAAGCTGTTCGAGGATGCCGGCATCATCGAACGCCACGATTTCCGCGAGGGCCGCGCGCGCTACGAGCAGATGCGCGACAGCCATCACGACCACCTCATCAACCTGCGCGACGGCAAGGTGATCGAGTTCACCTCCGAAGAGATCGAGAAGCTCCAGGCGGAGATCGCCCGCAAGCTCGGCTACAAATTGGTCGACCATCGGCTCGAGCTCTATTGCGTCCCGCTCGACGACGACAAGCCGACGTCTTAAGTTCAGTGCCCATCGATCTCATCATCTTCGATTGCGACGGCGTGCTCGTGGACAGCGAGGTCATCTCCTGCCGCGCGCATGCGGACGTATTGAGCCGGCACGGCTATCCCATCACCTCGGAGCAGGTGTTCGAGCGCTTTCTCGGCCGCTCCACGCGGCAGGCCAATCTCGAGATCGAGTCCGAGCTCGGTCGCAAGCTGCCGGAGGCCTATCACGGCGACTTGCAGGACGAGCTGTTCCGTTCGTTCGAGGCCGATCTCGAAGCGATCCGCGGCATCCACGACGTGCTCGATATCGTCACGCAGCGCGTCTGCGTCGCCTCCAGCGGCTCGCATCAGCGCATGCGCGTGAGCCTCGGAAGCACCGCTCTTCATGAGCGCCTCGCACCGAACATCTTCTCGGCCTCGCAGGTGAGGAACGGCAAGCCGGCGCCGGACCTGTTCTTGTTCGCAGCCAACGAAATGGGCGTGCCGCCAGAGCGCTGTGTCGTGATCGAGGACAGTCTGGCCGGCATTGCCGGCGCGCGGGCGGCCGGGATGACCGTGTTCGGCTTCCACGGCGGCAGCCATTGCCGCGACGGTTACGACGAGACGCTGCGCCGGGCCGGCGCCGACCTGATCTTTGCCGACATGCGGCAATTGCCGGATCTGGTCCGGCGAGTCGAGGCGGACGCCCTGGCGGGCTAGCCATCGCCGTCATTCCGGGGCGATGCGCAGCATCGAACCCGGAATCTCGCCCAAAACCTCTGGATTCCGGGTTCGCCCGCTTCGCGGGCGCCCCGGAATGACGGTTCAGGGGCTCCAATCGCTGGATTTCCGACGCTCCAGCCTATATCTGGGGGTCGTCCTCCACCTCAATTCCGGGTTCCATGAAGCCGCCGCGCAAGCTGCACATCAAATCATTTGGCTGCCAGATGAACGTCTACGATGCCCAGCGCATGGTGGACACGCTGGCCCCGGAAGGATTCGTGGAGACCGCCAGCGCCGAGGACGCCGACCTCGTCATCCTCAACACCTGCCACATCCGCGAGAAGGCCTCCGAAAAGGTGTATTCCGAGCTCGGCCGGCTGCGCCTCGCCAAGGACGAGGCCGCGCGCACCGGCCGCGCGATGCAGATCGCGGTCGCGGGCTGCGTGGCGCAGGCCGAGGGCGAAGAGATCGTGCGCCGCGCCCCGGTCGTCGACGTCGTGGTCGGCCCGCAGAGCTATCATCATCTGCCGGAGCTGCTGAAGCGCGCGAGCCACCAAGGCCGCGCCATCGAGACCGAGTTTCCCGCCGCCGACAAGTTCGGTTTCCTCGCCCCGCCGAAGCCCGACGCCATCCGCGCCCGCGGCATTTCCGCCTTCGTCACGGTGCAGGAAGGCTGCGACAAGTTCTGCACCTTCTGCGTCGTGCCCTACACGCGGGGCGCCGAGGTGTCGCGGCCGGTGGCGAAGATCGTCGACGACGTGAAGCGGCTTGCCGACAACGGCGTGCGCGAGCTCACGCTGATCGGGCAAAACGTCAACGCCTATCACGGCGACGGGCCCGACGGAAAAAGCTGGCCGCTCGGCAAATTGCTCGAACATCTGGCGCGCATCCCCGGCATCGCCCGGCTGCGCTATTCGACCAGCCATCCCCGCGATGTCGATGACAGTCTGATCGCCGCCCACCGCGATCTCGACGCGCTGATGCCGTTCGTGCACCTGCCGGTGCAGTCGGGCTCGGACCGGATTCTGGCGGCCATGAACCGGAAACATACCGCCGATGATTATCGGCGTGTCGTCGACCGATTCCGGGCCGCGCGCCAAGACATTGCTTTTTCATCAGATTTCATCGTCGGCTTTCCGGGGGAGAGCGAGCAAGATTTTCTCGCCACCCTCGCGCTTGTCACGCAAATCGGCTACGCTGCGGCTTATTCGTTCAAATACTCCGCCCGGCCGGGAACGCCGGCCGCGGACATGCAGGAGACGGTGTCCCCCGCCGAGATGGACCAGCGATTGGAGCGGCTCCAGGAACTGATCGACAGCCAGCAATCGGCCTTCAACAAGGCCGCGATTGGCACAACCGTCGACGTGCTGTTCGAACGGGCGGCGCGCAAGGACGGCCAGATCGTCGGCCGGACGGCCTTCCTGCAGCCTGCGCATGTGATGGCCTCGCCCGACATCATCGGAACTATCCTGCCGGTCCGGATCGACAGCCTCGAGCGCTACAGCTTCCTCGGCGAACTCGTAACGCCGCGCCTTGCGCACGAACCCGCTTTATCACCCATTGCCACTGGAGCCTGAACCCTTGCCAAAAAGCGCATCGGATTCGCCTTCGTTCGCTCCCAGCCGCAAATTTGACCGCGACATGCAAGTTCCGCCCGAGACCCAGGTCGTCATCGATTTCGACGACAACCGCGCCGCATCCGCGCTGGTCGGCCCCTATGGCCAGAACCTCGCGCAGATCGAGCGGCGGCTCGGCGTGGTGGTGGATTCCAAGGGCAACCACATCACCATCGGCGGCTCGCGCGACGGCTGCGATGCCGCGCGCCGCGTGCTGGAAACGCTCTACGCCCAGGCGGTGAAGGGGCAGGATCTCGACCAGGGCGAGGTCGAAGGCGCGATTCGCGCCGTGATCGCGCAGGGCTCGCTGTTCGAGTTCGACGCCAAGTCGGCCAAGACGACCTTCGAGAGCATCAATCTGCGCAAGCGCCCCGTGCGGGCGCGCACCGCCGCGCAGGATTCCTACATCCGCGCGCTGAAGCGCCACGAGCTGGTGTTCGGCGTCGGCCCCGCCGGCACCGGCAAGACCTGGCTCGCGGTCGCACATGCCGCGCAATTGTTCGAGCGCAAGGAGGTCGACAAGATCATCCTGTCGCGCCCGGCGGTGGAAGCCGGCGAGCGGCTCGGCTTCCTGCCCGGCGACCTGCGCGAGAAGGTCGATCCCTATCTGCGCCCGATCTACGACGCGCTCTATGACCTGATGGACGCGCGCATCGTCGAGCGCGCGCTCCAGACCGGCGAGATCGAGATCGCGCCGCTCGCCTTCATGCGCGGCCGCACGCTCACCAATGCCGCCATCATCCTGGACGARGCCCAGAACACCACATCGATGCAGATGAAGATGTTCCTGACCCGTCTCGGCGAGAACAGCCGCATGATCGTGACCGGCGACCCCTCGCAGATCGACCTGCCGAACGGCCAGACCTCGGGCCTCGCGGAAGCGACCCGGCTGCTGAACGGCGTCGAGGGCATTGCGCAAGTTCATTTCACCGCCGAGGACGTGATCCGGCACGAGCTCGTGGCGCGGATCGTCTCAGCCTATGAAGGGCTGCCGCAGCGGCCGGCGGCCGGCAAATCCTGACGAGACAAGCGGACCATGCGGGCGCGGGCATAGCGCCCTTTCGTTCCGAACAAACAGAATGTCACACCCCAACCTTCCCATGACCGAGGTCCTCGTCGTCGCCGATTGCTGGCAGAGCGAGCCCGACGCCGAAGCCGTGATCCGGCGCGCGGTCGCGGCCGCCGCCGAATCGGTCGACGAAGACGTCGCCGAAGCCGAAGTGGCCGTGATGCTGACCGATGATGCCGGCATCCGCACCCTCAACGGCAACTGGCGCGGCCTCGACAAGCCGACCAACGTGCTGTCGTTTCCGGCGCTCCAGCCGGAGGGCGAATGGAAGCCGGGCGATGCGCCGCGCATGCTCGGCGACATCGCCATCGCCTATGAAACGATGCGGCGCGAGGCGGACGAGGAGCAGAAACCGTTCGACCATCATTTGAGCCATCTCGCCGTGCATGGTTTCCTGCATCTGATCGGCTACGACCACGAGAACGACGACGACGCGGAGGAGATGGAAGCGCTCGAAACGCAGATCCTGGCTCATCTCGGCATCCCCGACCCCTATGCCGACCGCTGACGGATGGATTGAGATGCCGGATTCCGACCCGACCCACGACAATCCGCGCCACACGCCCAACCTGCCGGCCGTGGTGACGCCCGGCGAGGTGCTGCGTCCGACCGCCGAAGGCTGGCTGCTGCGCGCCATCCGCACGCTGTTCGGCTGGAAGGCCGGATCGGTGCGCGACGATCTCCAGGTCGTGCTCGACGCCACGACACCCGACGACACCGGGTTCTCGACCGTCGAGCGCACCATGCTGCGCAACATCCTCAGCCTGCATGAGCGCCGCATCGCCGACGTCATGGTGCATCGCGCCGACATCATCGCGGTGAAGCGCGACATCCCGCTCGGCGAGCTGATGGACCGTTTCGAGAGCGCCGGCCATTCGCGCCTCGTCGTCTACAACGAGACGCTCGACGATCCCGTCGGCATCGTCCACATCCGCGACCTGCTCGCCTTCATGACCGCGCGCGCCCGCGTATCGGAAACCACCAAGACCAAACGCAAGAAGCCGCTGCCGGCAGGCCTCGATCTGCGCGCCGTCGATCTCGCGCTGCCGCTTCAGGATGCGCGCATCATCCGCAAGCTGCTCTACGTGCCGCCGTCGATGCGGGCGATCGACCTGCTCGCGCAGATGCAGGCCACGCGCATCCACCTCGCGCTGGTGGTCGACGAATATGGCGGCAGCGACGGGCTGGTTTCGCTCGAGGACATCGTCGAGCAGATCGTCGGCGAGATCGACGACGAGCACGACAGCGACGAGCCGCCCTCGATCGTGCGCCTGCCCGACAACGCCTTCATTGCAGACGCCCGCGCCAGCCTCGACGACGTCCGCTCGGTGATCGGCGAGGACTTCGTCACCGGCGAGGCCGGCGAGGAGGTGGAGACGCTGGGCGGCTATCTCGTCAGTTTCGTCGGCCGCCTGCCGGTGCGCGGCGAGGTGATCTCCGGTCCCGGCAATTACGAGGTCGAGGTGCTCGATGCCGATCCGCGCCGCGTCAAGCGGCTGCGCATCTCGACGCGGAAAGAACGCCCCGCCCCCCGCACCCAGCGTGAGAGCCGCCGCCGCGAGGCTACGCCGGAGAGCGGCCAGCCGCCTTCCAGTGACACGCCGACCCCGCCGCCAAGCGACGGGACCGGCCCGCAGTGAGTCCCTTCCAGCGTTTGCGACAGATCGCGCTTGCCATCATCCTGACCTGGGGATGGAAACGCGCGCTCATTGCGATGGGGTGCGGTGCGCTGTCGGTGCTGGCGCTGGCGCCGTTCAACCTCTTCCCGGTGCTGTTCATCACCTTCCCGGTGCTGGTCTGGCTGATCGACGGCGCTGGCGCCGGACGATATGGCGGCGTTCCCGCCGCGGCCCTGACCGGCTATTGGTTCGGGCTCGGCTATTTCGTGCCCGGCCTGTACTGGATCGGCTACGCCTTCTTCGTCGACGCCGACGTGTTTGCCTGGCTGACGCCCTTCGCCGTGCTGGGCCTGCCGGCCTATCTCTCGATCTTCACGGCGATCGGCTTCGCGCTGGCCCGCCTGCTCTGGAGCAAGGACGCCACGCGCATTCTCGCGCTCGCCGCGAGCCTCACCGTCGCCGAATGGCTGCGTGGTCACGCGCTCACCGGCTTTCCGTGGAACGCCTTCGGCTATGCGCTGTCGGAGCCGCYGCCGCTGGCGCAGACGGCGTCCCTGATCGGCTTGTGGGGCATGACGTTCCTCACCGTTGCGATCTTCGCGAGCCCCGCGGTGCTGATCGACCGCACGCGGGATCGCCGCCTGGCGTGGCGTGTGCCGGCCGCAGCGGTCGCACTGCTGATTGTCATGGGCATCTTCGGCGCGATTCGCCTGTCGCTGCATCCGACCACGATGGTCGCGGGCGCCAAGCTGCGCCTGATGCAGCCGAACCTCCAGCAGGACGCAAAATTCAACTACTCCGCGAAAGCGGAGGTGATGAAGAAATATCTCGCGCTGTCGGACCGCGCCTCGGGGCCGCAATCGACCGGCGTGCGCGATGCCACCATCCTGATCTGGCCGGAATCCGCGTTTCCGTTCTTTCTGACCCGCGAAGCCGACGTGATGGCGCAAATCGCCGAGCTCCTGCCCAAGGGCACGGTGCTGATCACGGGATCGGTGCGCGCCCCCGACCTGCCGCCGGGCAAGCCGATCACACGCGCCTATAATTCGATCTATGTGATGGACCACGACGGCAGCGTGCTCGCAGTCTACGACAAGCTGCATCTGGTGCCGTTCGGAGAATATCTTCCCTTCCAGGACACGATGGAGAAGCTCGGCTTCGAACAACTCACGCGGGTCCGCGGCGGCTTCATTCCGGGCAGCGTGCGGCATGCGTTGCCGGTGCCGGGCGCGCCGCCGGCGCTACCGCTGATTTGCTACGAGGCGATCTTTCCCGGCGAGGTCGGGGCGCGCAACGAGCGCCCGGGCTGGATCGTGAACCTCACCAATGACGGCTGGTTCGGCGTTTCGACCGGCCCCTATCAGCATCTGGAGCAGGCGCGGATGCGCGCGATCGAGCTCGGGCTGCCGCTGGTGCGCTCCGCCAACACCGGCGTATCGGCGGTGATCGATCCGGTGGGCCGAACGGTTGCCAGCCTCGGTCTTGGAATCGAAGGCATTTTGGATGCAAGTCTGCCCGCCGCAATCCCGCCGACCATCTATGCGAGGGTCGGCGACGCGCCCGCGGCCATGCTCGTTGCGCTGGCTGTGCTGCTGGCGGTCCGGCGACGTGTTGCCAAACGGCACCCCTGATCGCGCCGTCTTTGCCGAAGCGGCCGGAAACCTTTGACAACCGTAGTCCCACGGTTGACAGACCGCAGGCGGGCTCCTCATTCTGAGCCCGCTGCAATAAGACAGCGGTGCATTRCTAAATTTCTCCGCAATGTTTCCCCAATCAGAGTGAAGTTTTGACGTCGCTGTCACCTKAGGCAATACTGATTGCGCCGACGGTGGTGTTTGGAGGGCTGAGGAAATGTCGAAAGCGCCCAACCCTGTTGACAAATATGTCGGCAGTCGCGTGCGCATGCGCCGCATCATGTTGGGCATGAGCCAGGAAAAGCTCGGTGAAGCTTTGGGCCTGACTTTCCAGCAGATCCAGAAATACGAGAAGGGCACCAACCGGGTCGGCGCGAGCCGAATCCAGCAGATCGCCGAAATCCTCCACGTGCCCGTGTCGTTCCTGTTCGAGGGCGGCCCGAGCGGCGTGCCGGGTCCGGACGGCTTCGCCGAAGGCGCCTCGCCGTCCTACGTCTCCGATTTTCTCGCGACCTCCGAAGGGCTCGCCTTGACCAAGGCGTTCACCCGAATCACCGATTCGAAGCTGCGCCGCTCCATCGTCGATCTGGTCGAGCAGATCGCCGCCCGCGAAGGCCCCGACAAACGCTGACGCGCAACCTCATTCCGATTTGAGACTGCGCCAAATCTGGCCTATGTCGTCATTTGCGGGCGCGTCTTGATGCGCGCCCTCACAGATGATGCGATTCAAAGGCACAGATGCGTCCATGGCGAGCTCCAATTGGTTCGATTCCCAAACTATTCTCGATGGCATCCGCCGCTGGGTGGAGATCGAGACGCCGACGGAAGCGCCTGACCAAGTCAACAAGCTGATCTCGATGGTCGCGGAGCAATATCGCGATCTGCCGGTCACGCTCGAGCGCGTCGATGGCGTCGATGGTTGCGGCGATCATCTCGTGGCACGCTCGACCTGGGGCCAGGACCGGCCGGGCATCCTGGTGCTGAGCCACCTCGATACCGTTCATCCCATGGGATTCATCGCGCGCCTGCCGTTCAGGGTCGAAGGCGACAGCGCGTTCGGTCCCGGCATCTACGACATGAAGGGCGGCGCCTACATCGCCCATCACGCCTTCCGCGCGCTGTGCGCCACGGCCGAGCGTTCACCGCTCTGCATCACGCATCTGTTCACGTCCGACGAAGAGATCGGCAGCCCCACCTCGCGCGCGCTGATCGAGCAGGAAGGACGCAAGGCCAAATACGTGCTGGTCACGGAGCCGGCGCGCGACGGCGGCAAGATCGTCACCGGGCGCAAGGGCGTCGGACGCTTCCAGGTGTTCATCAAGGGCGTGCCCGCCCATGCCGGGACGCGGCCTGAAGACGGCCGCAGCGCCGTCCGCGAGCTCGCCAACGTCATCCAGGCGCTCGAGGGGATGAACGATTTGAAGCGCGGCGTCACCGTCAATGTCGGCGTGGTGCGCGGCGGCACGCGGCCCAACGTGACGCCGGAAGAGGCCTATGCCGAAATCGATCTGCGCGTGCCGAGCTTCACCGATGCGGACGAATTCGTCGGCAAGATCCTCGGACTGACGTCGAAGACGGACGGCGTCACGGTCAAGGTCACGGGCGAGCTCAATCGTCCGCCCTATGAGAAAAGCAATTCCGGTGCTTCGCTGTACGAGCATGCGAAGACGCTGGCAGCCGAGATCGGCTTCGAGCTGATCGACACCCACACCGGCGGCGGCTCGGACGGCAATTTCACGGCGGCCGATACCGGCACGCTCGACGGGCTCGGCGTCGACGGCAAGGGCGCGCACACCCATTATGAGCAGCTCTACGTCTCCTCGCTCGAACCGCGCGCGCGGCTGCTCTATCGCCTGTATCAGACGCTGCAATGAGCGAGCGCAAATCAGATCCAGGTCGCGACGACAGCGAACGCGCCTTCTTCGGACGCCGCAAGGGCCACAAGCTCAGGCAGCACCAGGCCGAGCTGATCGATCATCTGCTGCCGCATCTCGCGCTCGACATCGCAGCTGCAGCGCCGGCGAATGCGGGCGAGATCTTCGATCCCGCAGCCGACGATGTGCGGCTCGAGATCGGCTTCGGCGGCGGCGAGCATCTTGCGGCGGAGGCGCAGGGCTTTCCCGCAACCGGCTTCATCGGCTGCGAGCCCTATGTCAACGGCATGGCGAAAATCCTGGCGCAGATCGAGGCTGGCAACATCGGCAATATCCGCCTGTTCGCGGGCGATGCCGCCGAGCTGCTGGCCTGGCTGCCGAAGGCCTCGCTGTCGCGGATCGACCTGATCCATCCCGATCCCTGGCCGAAGCGGCGGCACTGGAAGCGGCGCTTCGTTCAGGACAGGACGATCGCCGCGATGGCGCGCGTGCTGAAGGCGGGCGGCGAATTCCGATTCGTCTGCGACATCGACGATTACTGCGCCTGGACACTGTCGCATCTTGCACGCGCGCCGGATTTCCAATGGCTCGCGGAGCGCGCCGACGATTTCCGGCAGCCCTGGGACGGCTACACCATGACGCGTTATGGCCGGAAAGCCGCGCGCGAGGGCCGCAAGGCGGCGTATCTGCGGTTCAGAAGAAGCTGATTGTCGTTCCGGGGCGATGCGCAGCATCGAACCCGGAATCTCGAGATTCCGGGTTCGCGCTTCGCGCGCCCCGGAATGACAAGAGAGATAATTTCAGATCGTCTGCCGGTTGCGCCAGAATTTCACGACGCGCTCGGCGGTTGCCGGCATCAGGCGCGTGAAGTTCATGCGCGCCGCCTCGATGTCGGCGTCAGCCGGCGTGCGATGCGGCCCGTACCACAACAGGATGAGCGCACGCACCGTGGGCCAGCCCAAATTCAACATCCGCCCCAGGATCAGGATCGGATCGTAGCGGTCGCCCGCGATCAGGCGGTCGAGGATCGAGAGCCTGACGCCGGACATCGCCGAGAGCGAGGCGATCGTCTCTTCGTACTTGTTGGCCTTGGCGAATCCGAGCAGCGCGCTTTCGCCGAGATGACCGTCGCGATGCAGGCCGAGCACGGTGCGCTGCGCTCCCGAATAATCGCGCCGCGGCCCGGGCGGCAGCGTGGCCTCCTCGATCGAGGCCATCGCGCGCTTGATCTCGACCTGCCGAACCGGGTTGACCACGCTGGACAGGCGGCGGCGGATCACATCGAGCGTGCCGTTCAGGAGCTCCTTCAGATGCTCGCCGGAGAGATCCTCGCGCTGGCCGATCTTGAGCGTCAGCACGCCGTCCTGGGCAGCGCGTTTGATCAGCTCCGAGTAACCGCCGGGCGAGAACGCCGCGCCGGCATTGCCGACGGCACGGCGCACCACGTCGCGATCGCCACGCTCGACCAGCACGTCGGTGAGCTTCACCGACAAGGCCGGCCGCTCCGTCATCGCCAGCAGATGGCCCTGGCCCTTCAGCCGCGCGATCTCGACCAGCGCCGCCTCGTCGAGCACGGGCGAGCGGCGCAGCACCGGGCCTGCCACCGCGATTTCGTTTTCACGCGCAAGCTGACCGACCAGATGGCGCGGCGCGTTGTCGAGCCGCGAGAAGCGCTCGGCGAGGTCGACGCGCGAGGCCAGCTCCGCATGCGGGACGAGATCGATCAGGAGATTGTCGAAGAGATCGACGAGGTCGGGGCGGAGCCTTGCGGCGTCGTGGAAGAACAATTCGGCGATGGCGCGCGCCACCTCGCCGCGACGTCGGGGATCGCCGCGCTTGACGATATCGTCCAGTCCAGGAATGAGCGACGTGGCAACGGTCATGGAACGCAAACTCGAATCTGGCACGCCGTGGGCGCGCCATAGGCTCAAGCCGCCCCACAACCGGGGAATCTAGGCCCCCTTGATGAAGGAAGCGTTGCGCCAGCAGCCGCGAACCGGGGCGCAAAAAGCCCATTGCCGCCTGCGATGGGCCTTGTCCGGGAGGGTGGAAAGCGCTATATCAGCGCCAATTCATCTTCTCATACGATCCGCGTAGTGAGAGTGGGCCCGAAAGGACCCGCTCTTTTTTATTACCTGAGCGCGGCTTGGCGGAAGATGCGCGGTCCGACGATCTGTCGGACGGAGAGTTCCGAAGCAGGCTCTGACATCGTAACCAAGCCTTAACCATCGAGCGCCTTGACCCTGGATATGACCGAACCGAACCTTGGTTCCATGGATGCCGAGTTGCTGGCCGAGCCGCGGCTCGTGGTCGAGCCGGGCGCTGCGGCGCGGGTGTCGGCGGTCGCGGGCCCCGTGCTCCAGGGCATGGGCTACCGGCTGGTGCGGATCCGTATTTCCGGAGAGGCCGGCTGCACCGTGCAGATCATGGCCGAGCGGCCGGACGGCTCGATGCAGATCGAGGATTGCGAGGCGATCTCACGGGCGCTGTCGCCGGTGCTCGACGTCGCCGACCCGATCGACCGCGCCTACCGGCTGGAGATTTCCTCGCCGGGAATCGACCGCCCGCTGGTGCGTCGTTCCGATTTCGAGCGGTATACTGGCCATCTGGTCAAGGTCGAGATGGCGACCGCCCATGAGGGGCGGAAGCGGTTCCGCGGCACGCTTGCCGGCGTCGAGGGCGACCGCGTGCGCGTGATGCGCGACGACGTCAAGACCGACGACGAGACCGAGGTTCTCCTGGTGATGGAGGATATCGGCGAGGCACGGCTGGTGCTGACCGACGAGCTGATCGCGGAATCGATGCGCCGCGGCAAGGCCCAGGCGCGCGAGATGCGCCGCGATCTCGGGCTGGAGCCGCCGGCTGCACCGCACGCGGAGATCAGCGCGAAGATCACCAAGAATACCAAGCCGGCGAAGAAGAAGCCGGCCCCGACCAATACAAAGAAACATCGCCTTGCTGCCGAACGTGCGCGGCGCGGCGAGATCGAGCCTGACGAAGGAGACTAGCCATGGCAGTCAGCGCCAATCGACTTGAACTGCTCCAGATCGCCGACGCCGTTGCGCGCGAGAAATCGATCGACCGCGGCATCGTCATCGCGGCGATGGAGGACGCCATCGCCAAGGCGGCGCGGGCGCGTTACGGCAGCGAGACTGACGTTCATGCCGAGATCGACCCGAAGAAGGGCGAGCTGCGGCTGTCGCGCCACATGCTGGTGGTCGAGAACGTCGAAAACCATTCCAACCAGATCTCGCTGGTAGATGCGCAACGCGCCAATCCCGGCGCCCAGGTCGGCGACACCATCGCCGACACCCTGCCGCCGCTGGAATACGGCCGCATCGCCGCGCAGTCGGCCAAGCAGGTCATCGTGCAGAAGGTGCGCGAGGCCGAACGCGACCGGCAATATCAGGAATTCAAGGACCGCATCGGCGACATCGTCAACGGCGTCGTCAAGCGCGTCGAATATGGCAGCGTGATCGTCGATCTCGGCCGTGGCGAGGCCATCATCCGCCGCGACGAGATGCTGCCGCGCGAGGTGTTCCGCAACGGCGACCGCGTCCGCGCCTACATCTTCGACGTCCGCCGCGAAACCCGCGGCCCGCAGATCTTCCTCTCCCGCACCCATCCGCAGTTCATGGCAAAACTGTTTGCGCAGGAAGTGCCGGAAATCTATGACGGCATCGTCGAGATCAAGGCGGTTGCCCGCGATCCCGGCTCGCGCGCCAAAATCGGCGTGATTTCCCGGGATTCCTCGGTCGATCCGGTCGGCGCCTGCGTCGGTATGCGCGGCTCGCGCGTGCAGGCGGTGGTGAACGAATTGCAGGGCGAGAAGATCGACATCATTCCGTGGTCGCCCGACATCGCGACCTTCGTGGTCAACGCGCTGGCGCCGGCCGAAGTGTCCAAGGTCGTCATCGACGAGGACCGCGAGCGCATCGAGGTCGTGGTGCCCGACACCAACAACCAGCTGTCGCTGGCGATCGGCCGCCGCGGCCAGAACGTCCGTCTCGCCTCGCAGCTCACCGGCTGGGACATCGACATCCTGACCGAGCAGGAGGAATCGGAGCGCCGTCAGGCCGACTTCGAGAATTCCACCCGCGTCTTCATGGAATCGCTCAATGTCGACGAGGTCGTCGGCCAGTTGCTGGCGTCCGAGGGCTTCACCTCGGTCGAGGAACTCGCGATGGTGGACATCAAGGAGCTCGCCGGCATCGAGGGCTTCGACGAGGAGACCGCCCAGGAGCTCCAGAACCGTGCCCGCGAGTATCTCGAGCAGCAGGAAGCCGAGCTCGAGGCCCGGCGCAAGGAACTCGGCGTCGAGGACGCCGTCAAGGACGTGCCCGGCGTGACCTCGAAGATGCTGGTGAAGTTCGGCGAGAACGACATCAAGTCGGTCGATGACCTCGCCGGCTGCGCCACCGACGATCTGGTCGGCTGGACCGAGCGCAAGGAAGGCGGCGAGCAGACCAAGTACGCTGGCGCGCTCGAAGGCATCGACATCACCCGCGACGACGCGGAAGCCATGATCATGCAGGCGCGCGTCAAGGCCGGCTGGATCACCGAAGCCGATTTGGCCAAGCCGGCCGAAGAGGCCGAGGCGACCGAAGATCAGCCGGCTTAAGGGTTTTAGGAGATGTCGCCCGGATGCTCGCTGATACCGACCACGATCTCGACCATGGACCGCGGACCGAAAGGTCCGCGACCATGCGGATGTGTGCGGTCAGCCGCGAGGTCCGGCCGATCGACGAGCTGATCCGCTTCGTCGTCTCGCCGGAAGCCCACATAGTTCCCGATCTCAAGCGCAAGCTGCCCGGGCGCGGCATGTGGATATCGGCCTCGCGACAGACGGTTGCGGAAGCCGTCCGTCGTCACCAATTTAGCAAGGCCTTCAAGCGCGAGCTGCGCATCCCTCAGACGCTTCCCGACGACATCGAGGCGCTCCTGGTTCGGAGCGTGACGGAAGCCCTTGGGATTGCCGCCAAGGCGGGCCAGATCGTGGCCGGCTTCGGCAAGGTCGAGAGCGCCCTGCGGGAAGGCACGGTCGAGGTCCTGATCCACGCCAGCGACGGGGCTGCGGACGGAATCCGCAAATTGGACATGCTGGCGCGTCAAAATGACGGAAATCGCGGCGCCAAGCCGCCGATTCCCGTCATAACCGCGCTGAAATCGGTAGAATTGGATTTGGCACTTACCCGGTCAAATGTGATACATGCTGCGCTGCTCGCGGGCCCGGCGAGCAGGTCATTCCTGTCACGTAGCCAGATGCTGGTCCGATACCGGCTGGCGGACGATGACAAGACTGCCGACAAGCGCGGCCAGGATTTCTGAGAGACAACGACCACCCGATAGGACGGTGCGGCAACGCACAACGTTAACAAAGATCAGGATTAGGACTGCTGAATGGTTGATACCAAGACCCCTGGCGACAAGAAGCTGAGCGTTCCGAGCAAGACGCTATCGCTCAAGCCGCGCGTCGAAACGGGCACCGTGCGCCAGAGCTTCAGCCACGGCCGCAGCAAGCAGGTCGTGGTCGAGAAGCGCGGTAAGCGCCGCATCGACGGCACCCCTGAGCCGCAGGCAGCCGAGGTTGCGAAGCCGGCGCCGGCCGCGCCCGCCGCCGCAGCGCCGCGTCCCGCGCCGAAGCCTGCCCCGCCGCGCAACGCCGGTTCCGGCGTGGTGCTGCGCACCCTGACCGAGGATGAACGTTCGGCCCGCGCCAGCGCGCTCGCCGACGCCAAGGTGCGTGAGGTCGAGGAGCGACGCCAGGCCGAAGAGGAAGCCCAGCGCCGCGCCGTCCGCGAAAGCGCCGAGCGCGTCGAGCGCGAGGCCGCCGAAGCCCGCCGCAAGGCCGAGGACGAGCGCCATCGCCACGAAGAGGAAGCCAAGCGCAAGGCCGAGACCGAGGCCAAGAAGCGTTTTGG
>NZ_JBFULT010000007.1:0-49106 GCF_054049755.1 Bradyrhizobium sp. P5_C11_2 | reverse complement strand
AGTCACAAATGTCTGCGTTGCGCGGGGTGCCTCTTCACCTCTCCTCGCCTGCGGGGAGAGGTCGGATCGCCCTTGCGATCCGGGTGAGGGGGTACCGCTCTCTCGACAGTCCCTGCTCGGAGAGAGGCCCCTCACCCCAACCCTCTCCCCGTAAGAACGGGGAGAGGGGGAAGAAAGCATCACAGCCCCAGCACCGCCTTGGCGATGATGTTGCGCTGGATCTCATTGGAGCCGCCGTAGATCGAGACCTTGCGGTTGTTGAAGTAGCTCGGCGCGATCTGGGCGGTCCACTCCATGGCTTCGTTGGAGCCGTCGTCGCCGTGCACGTCGTAAGGCGCGGCGAACGGACCGATCACTTCCATCAAGAGCTCGGTGGTGGTCTGCTGGATCTCGGAGCCCTTGATCTTCAGCACCGAGGAGGCCGGATTGGGCTTGCCCTTGCCGTGCTTGCCCTCGTCGGCGACGACGCGGAGCTGCGTCAGCTCGAGCGCCTTCAGCTCGATCTCGCAAGCCGCGAGCTTGTCGCGGAACGCGGCGTCCTGGATGATCGGCTTGCCGCCGGATTCGACCTTGGAGGCGAGGTCGCGGATGCGACGCAGCCGCTCCTTGGAGACGCCGACCCGGGCAATGCCGGTGCGCTCATTGCCGAGCAGGAACTTTGCGTAATCCCAGCCCTTGTTCTCCTCGCCGATCAGGTTTTCGTAGGGAACTTCGACGTCGTCGAAGAACACTTCGTTGACCTCGACGCCGCCGTCGATGGTCTGGATCGGGCGCACCGTGACGCCCTTCGACTTCATGCTGAAGACGATGAAGGAGATGCCCATCTGTTTCTTCGCAGACGGGTCAGTGCGGCAGAGGCAGAAGATCATGTCGGCGTGCTGGGCCAACGTGGTCCAGGTCTTCTGGCCGTTGATGATCCACTTGTCACCCTTGCGCTCGGCCTTGGTCTTGAGCGAGGCGAGATCCGAGCCGGAGCCGGGCTCGGAGAAGCCCTGGCACCACCAGTCGTCGACATTGGCGATGCGCGGCAGGTACTGCTTCTTCTGCTCTTCGTTGCCGAAGGTGTAGATCACCGGGCCGACCATGCTGACGCCGAAGGCGAGCGGCTGCGGCGCCGGATAGGACTGCAGCTCCTCGTTGAAGATGTAGTGCTGCACGGAGGTCCACCCCGTTCCGCCATATTGCTTGGGCCAGTGGCTGACGCCCCAGCCCTTCTTGTTGAGGATGCGCCACCACGTCACCATCTCGTCCTTCGAGAGGTGGCGGCCTTCGACCAGCTTGCGCCGCGTATCCGGCGGCACGTTGTCGCGGAAGAATGCCCGCACTTCCTCGCGAAACGCCTGCTCTTCCTTCGTGAATGCGAGATCCATCGGATCCTCCTGTTTCCTCGTCGTCCCGGCGAAGGCCGGGACCCATAACCACAAATCTTCATTGTCCTGCACAGGCCATTATCGCCTGTGCCCCACACTCCTGCGGAGTATGGGTCCCGGCCTTCGCCGGGACGACGGCTACTGCAACACCTCGAACAACCCCGCCGCGCCCATGCCGCCGCCGACGCACATGGTGACGACCGCGTACTTGGCCTTGCGGCGGCGGCCTTCGATCAGGGCGTGGCCGGTCAGCCGCGCGCCCGACATGCCGTAGGGATGGCCGACCGCGATCGCGCCGCCGTCGACGTTGATCTTGTCGGGGTCGATGCCGAGCTTGTCGCGGCAATACAGCACCTGCACGGCGAAGGCTTCGTTGAGCTCCCAGAGGTCGATGTCGTCGACGGTGAGGCCGTGACGCTTGAGCAGGCGCGGCACCGCGAACGCCGGGCCGATGCCCATCTCGTCCGGCTCGCAGCCGGCGGAGACGAAGCCGCGGAAGATGCCGAGCGGCTTCAGCCCGCGCCTGGAAGCTTCCTTGTCGCTCATGATCACGGAGGCGCTGGCGCCGTCGGAGAGCTGGCTGGCATTGCCGGCGGTGATCGAAAAACCCTCGCCGCGCACCGGCTTGAGGCCGGCGAGGCCTTCGGCGGTGGTCTCGGGGCGCGGGCCTTCGTCCTGCGACAAGGTCACGTCCTTGAAGGAGACTGCGCCGGTGGCCTTGTCGGTCACCGCCATCTGGGTCGTGATCGGCGCCAGCTCGTCCTTGAACTTGCCGCCCTGCTGGGCGGCGGCGGTGCGGCGCTGGCTCTCCAGCGAATATTCGTCCTGCTTCTCGCGCGAGATGCCATAGCGCTTGGCGACGATTTCGGCGGTGTCGATCATGGGCATGTAGACCTCGCCCTTGATCTTGAGCAGCGCCGGGTCCTGGGCGTGGAAACCGTTCATCTTGTCGTTCTGCACGAGGCTGATCGACTCGCCGCCGCCGCCGACTGCGATCTCGACGCCGTCGAAGATCACCGAGCGCGCGGCGAGCGCGATGGCTTGCAAGCCCGAGGCGCATTGCCGGTCGATGGTGGTGCCGGCGACGGTGACGGGAAGGCCGGCGCGAAGCAGCGCCTTGCGCGCGATGTTGCCGCCGGTCGAACCCTGCTGGAGGGCTGCGCCCATCACGACGTCCTCGACCTCCTTCGGATCGACCTTGGCGCGCGCGACGGCCTCGCCGATGGCGTGGCCGAGCAGGGTTGCGCCCTCGGTGTTGTTCAGCATGCCGCGATAGGCCTTGCCGATCGGCGTGCGTGCGGTGGAAACGATGACGGCGTCGGTCACGAGCGACCTCCTGATACGGTTTTGGTGGATTGTGACGATTTCTGCTGCTGGCGCAATTCGTGGCGCGACAGTTTTCCGACCGGCGTGCGCGGCAGGTCGTCGACGAACTCGACCTCCGCCGGCAATTCGTGCTTGCCGAGCTTGCCGGCGAGCCGCGTGCGCAGCTCGTCGAGGGAGAACGGTTTTGCATCCGGCCTGAGCTTGATGAAGGCTTTTGCGGCCTCGCCGCGGTACGGGTCGGGGATGCCGAGCACGATCACTTCGTGCACGCCTGATATGGTGTAGATCGCCTGCTCGATCATCTGCGGATAGACGTTGAAGCCGCCGGAGATGATCATGTCCTTCTTGCGGTCGACCAGGAAGAAATAGCCGTCGGTATCGACATAGCCGATGTCGCCGGTGAGGAAGCGGCCGTCGATGAAAGCCTCCGCGGATCCCCCGGGCTTGTTCCAATAGCCCCTGGTGACGTTCGGACCCTTGATGCGGATCTCGCCGACTTCGCCGGGCGGCAGCACGCGTGTCGGGTCCTCCAGCGCGACGACGTCGAGCTCGATGCCGGGCAGCATCAGGCCGATCGAGCCGGGCTTGTCCGGACCCGTCGGCGGATGGCCGGTGCCGGGCGAGCAGGTCTCGGTCATGCCCCAGCCACTGCGGAGCTTCTTGCCGACCTTGCGTTCGAAGAAGTTTGCGATCTCCACCGGCAGCGGCGCGCCGCCGGAGCCGATGGTGGCCAGCGAGGAGAAGTCGCGCTTGTCGAGATCGGGAAGCGCCGCGATCGCGATCCACATCGTCGGCACGCCCGGGAAATAAGTGGCGCGCTTCACTTCGATGTCGCGCATCACCGCTTCGACATCAAAGCGCTGGTGGAGCGAGATCAGATTGCCGCGGCTGAGCGAGGACAACAGCACCACGGTGAGCGCATAGATGTGGAACAGCGGCAGCACGCAGATCACGCGCTCGACGACGTCGCCGCGCGCGGCACGCGTCGGCTTGCCCCAGACGTCGTAGATCGACACCGCCGATGTGAGATTGCCGTGCGTCAGCATGGCACCCTTGGGCAGGCCGGTGGTGCCGCCGGTATATTGCAGCAGCGCGACGTCGTCCGCCGAGACTTCCGGCCATCGCGCCGGGGCGGCGGCGCCCTCGACGAAGGCCTTGAAGGTGACGATGCGGGGATCGTTCGGAATCGCGGCCTGYGGCGTGCCGACCTTGCCCCAATTGTCGTCCTCGCAGACGACAAGGCGGTCGATCAGGCCCTTGTCCAGGAATTTCAGCGCGGTCGGCAGCAGCGCCGCGAGGTTGGACGTGACCAGCACCCGCGAGCCGGAGTCGGAGACCTTGTGGGTCAGCGCGATCTCGCCGTCGAGCGGCGACAGATGGGCAACGCGGCTGCCTGCCTTCAGCGCGCCGAAGAAATTGACGGGATGATCCGGCGTGTTGCCGAGGAACAGCGCGATCGACGCGCCCTTGCCATAGCCGGCGCGCAGGAAAGCCGCCGCAGCACGCTCGGCCATCGCGGCGAGCTCGGTGTAGCTGATCGGACGGTCGCGGAATTCCAGCGCGGTGCGCGGGCCGTAATCGGCGGCGGCTTTCGACAGCAGGTCAGGCAGCGTGCCCTGGACGATGGTGTCGTCCCAACGCACGCCCTCGGGATAGAACTGTTCGCCGGGATGGGTCATCGCTTCCTTAAACCACACGGACGTCATTCCGGGGCGCCCGGAGGGCGAACCCGGAATCTCGAGATTCTCAGGTGCGCAACTGCGCACCATAGTTCGATGCTACGCATCGCCCCGGAATGACGCGAACCGCCATCACGCCGCCTTCGACGCCGCCGCCAGGGACGCGAAGGTCTTGCCCTCCGCCGCGAGCTTCTTCAGCAGCGGCGCGGGCTCGAGGCTGGGGTCGTTGGTCTCCTTGGCGTAGAACGCCAGGCGGTCGGCGATGTGCTTGAGGCCGACGGTGTCGGCCCAGAACATCGGGCCGCCACGGTAGATCGGCCAGCCATAGCCGTAGAGCCAGACCACGTCGATGTCGGAGGGGCGCGCCGCGATGCCTTCTTCGAGGATCTTCGCGCCCTCGTTGATCATCGGATACATCATGCGCTCGAGGATCTCCTCGTCGCTGACGACGCGCTTCTTGCGGCCGAGACGGGCAAGCGTCTCGTCGATCAGCTTCTCGACTTCGGGATCGGGCAGCGCCGCGCGGGAGCCGGCTTCGTATTTGTAATAGCCCTTGCCGGTCTTCTGGCCAAAGCGGCCGGCTTCGCACAGCGCGTCCGCGATTTCCGACTTGATGCCGCGGTCTTTCCGCGAACGCCAGCCGATATCGAGGCCGGCGAGGTCGCCCATCGCGAACGGTCCCATCGGCATGCCGAATTTTGTTACGACGGCATCGACCTGCTGCGGCAGGGCGCCTTCGAACAACAGCTTTTCGGACTGCTTGCCGCGCTGCGCCAGCATGCGATTGCCGACAAAACCGTCGCAGACGCCGACCACGGCCGGCACCTTCGCGATTTTTCGCGCGATGGTCACGGCAGTCACCAGCGCATCCGGCGCGGTCTTGTCGGCGCGCACGATCTCGCACAGCTTCATGACGTTGGCCGGCGAGAAGAAGTGCATGCCCAGGACGTCCTGCGGACGCTTGGTCGCCTTCGCGATCTCGTCGATGTTGAGATAGGAGGTGTTGGAGGCGAGCACCGCGCCCGGCTTAACGTACTGGTCGAGCTTGCCGAACACTTCCTTCTTCACCGCCATGGTCTCGAACACGGCTTCGATGACGAGGTCGGCATCGCCGACGTTCTCGATGCCGACGACGCCGTTGATCAGCGCCATGCGCTTGGCGGGCGCATCAGCGGGAATGCCGCCCCGCGCGGCAGTTGCTTCCCAGTTCTTCTGCATGATGCCCATGCCGCGCTTGAGCTGCTCCTCGCCGGTCTCGATCAGGGTGACGGGAACGCCGGCATTGGCAAAGGACATCGCGATGCCGCCGCCCATGGTGCCGGCGCCGAGAATGGCAACACGGTTGACGGGGCGCGACTTGGTGCCTTCAGGGACGCCGGCGATCTTGCTGGCCTCGCGCTCGGCGAAGAAGGCATAGCGCTGCGCCTTGGACTGGTCGCTGGCGACGAGCTTGAGGAAGCCCTCGCGCTCCTTCTTCAGGCCTTCGTCGAACGGCAGGTCGATGGCGTAGCCGACGGCATCGGCCGCCGCGAACGGCGCTTCCAGGCCGCGCGACTTCTTGGTCATGGCAGCGACCGCATTGGTGAAGATCGAGCGGTCGGCCTTGGCTGCGGCGATCTTGGAATCGTCGTCGCGCAGGCGACGTAGCGGACGCTTCTCGGCCAGCAATTTGCGGACGAAAGCCTCGCCGCCGGAGGCCGGGCCTTCGACGATCTCCTCGATCAGGCCGTTCTTGAGCGCCTCGGTCGCCCCGATCGGATCGCCGCCGACGATCATCTTGACCGCGAGCTCCGGCCCGACCGCGCGCGGCAGGCGCTGGGTGCCGCCGGCGCCCGGCAGCAGGCCGAGCTTGACCTCGGGCAGGCCGAGCTTGGCCTCCTTGACCGCTACGCGGAAATGACAGGCCAGCGCGACCTCGAGGCCGCCGCCAAGCGCGGTGCCGTGGATCGCGGCAACGACCGGCTTCGGTGAATTCTCGATCTCGGAGAGCACGTCGTTGAGGGCGGGCGGCTTCGGCGGCTTGCCGAATTCGGTGATGTCGGCACCGGCAATGAAGGTGCGGCCGGCGCAGGTCAGCACGATGCCCTTGATCGCGGGATCCGCAACCGCGGCCTTGATGCACTCGAGAATACCGCCGCGGACTGCGGCGCTCAGCGCATTGACCGGAGGGCTGTTGACCGTGACGATCCCGATTTCGTCATGACGCTCAAGCTTGACCACTTCGCTCACGGTGTCCCTCCTTGGTGGGGATTTACTTTTATTCGATTTCGCACTGCGGAATTTAATTCCGCATCTTGACGGCAGGGTTATTTTGAAGCACGGACGTTGTCAACGACTCCGCGCAAGAAGCAGATCAGGGATGAAGCGTACAGGAAAGAAGACTGCGACCGATCGGAATTTCGTCGTCGCGCTTTCCCGCGGACTTGATGTATTGCGCGCATTCCAGCCCAGCGACGGTCTTCTCGGCAATCAGGAGATCGCGGCCCGCACCAACCTGCCCAAGCCGACCGTCTCGCGGTTGACCTATACGTTGACGAAGCTCGGTTATCTTACACCGGTTCCCCGGTTCGAGAAGTATCAGCTCGCGCCGGCCGCGATGGCGCTTGGTTACGCGGCGCTGGCCAATCTCGGTGTTCGGCATTTGTCCGAGCCGTTTCGCGAGGAACTGATGCGCGCGACGGGAGGCGCGGTCGCCGTCGGCGGCCGCGACCGTCACAGCATGATCTATTTCGGCCAGAGCCGCGGTAGCGAGACGGTCGGCGTTCAACTGGACGTCGGCTCGCGCGTGCCGATTGCAACCAGCGCGATGGGGCGCGCCTATTTCTGGGCGCTCGACGAAGACGATCGCGCAGAATTGTCGCGTGTCCTGCGCGAACATTACGGCAGCCGCTGGCCCAAGATGCGCGACGGACTGGAACGTTCCGGCGAGACCGTCGCGAAACACGGTTTTGCGATTTCGGTCGGCGACTGGCACGACGATATCGGCGCCGCCGGAGTAGCACTCAAGCTGAACGACGGAACCGGGCCCTATGCTTTCAACTGCGGTGCGCCCGCATTCCGTTTCACGGAAGAGCGCTTGATCAACGACATTGGACCGCGTCTGCTGGCGATGGTAAGGAACATCGAAGCGGCACTCGGGGGTCTGATGCCGCATTCAAAAAAACAAGACAGCAAAAAGCTGAAATCAGGAGGAAAAGTTGCGCGTGTGGTCGAGGGGATCAGATAGCCTTCGTCATTGCAGGGAGCGGTTCGCATCGCTCCTCCGCTCACTGAACAAGTTGGGCGAGACGAGATGACGCAGGCACAGCTCGCGCAGGGGACATCGCCCCTGCTCGCGGTTCGCGACGTCAGCGTCGTGTTCGGCGGCATCATTGCGCTCAACGGCGTGTCCTTTGACATGCACAAGGGCCAGATCCTGGGATTGATCGGCCCCAACGGCGCCGGCAAGACCACGCTCTTCAATTGCCTGTCCCGGCTCTACCAGCCGTCGTCCGGCGACATCCTGATGGAAGGCGTGAGCATCCTGTCGCGGCCGCCGCACCGGATCGCCGAGATCGGGATCGGCCGCACCTTCCAGAACGTGGCGCTGTTTCCGAACCTCTCGGTGATGGACAACGTCCGCGTTGGCGCCCATTCCAAGACCTCCAGCGACATCATCAGCGACTCGCTTCGGCTTGCGTGGGTCCGGCGCAGCGAGGCCAGCGTCAACAACAAGGTCCACGAGATCCTCGCCTATCTCAAGCTCGAGGACGTCGCCCACACCGTCGTCTCCGGCCTGCCCTTCGGCACGCAGAAGCGCGTCGAGCTGGCGCGGGCGCTCGCGGCGGACCCGAAGATCCTGCTGCTCGACGAGCCGGCCGGCGGCCTCAACCACGAGGAAGTCTACGTGCTCGGCGACCTCATCCGCCGCATCCGCGACGAGCGCCACATGACCGTGCTGCTGGTCGAGCACCACATGGGCCTGGTGATGTCGATCGCCGACCACGTCGTCGCATTGAATTTCGGCAAGAAGCTCGCGGAAGGCACGCCCGCGCAGGTGCAGGTGGACCCCGACGTCATCAAGGCCTATCTCGGGAGCAAGGACCAATGACGACGCTGCTCAACGTCAAGGACCTGCGCGCCTATTACGGCCAGGTCCAGGCGCTCCACGGCCTGTCCTTCTCGCTCAACGAGGGCTCGCTGACGACGCTGCTCGGGGCCAACGGCGCCGGCAAGACCACGACGCTGCGCGCGATCTGCAACATGGTGCGCTCCACCGGCGGAATCGAGTTCGACGGCAAGCCGCTGAACAACCGCTCCACCGAAAGCATCGTGCGGTTCGGCATCGCCCATGTTCCGCAGGGCCGCGGCACCTTCACCACCATGACGGTGGAGGAAAACCTCCAGCTCGGCGCCATCACCCGCAAGGACAATGCCGGCATCATCTCCGACATCGAGCGGATGTATGCGCATTTCCCGGTGTTGAAGCAGCGGCACACCCAGCAGGCCGGCACGCTGTCCGGCGGCGAGCAGCAGATGCTCGCGGTCGCCCGCGCGCTGATGCTGCGGCCGCGGCTGATGCTGCTCGACGAACCCTCGTTCGGGCTGGCGCCGCTGGTGGTGCGCGACCTGTTCGGCATCCTCGGCAAGATCAACCGCGAGGACAAGGTATCGATCCTGGTGGTCGAGCAGAACGCGCAGCTCGCGCTCGAGCTCGCCGACCAGGCCTATGTGATCGAGACCGGACGCATCGTGATGTCGGGCAACGCCAAGGACATCGCGAACAACGAAGAAATCCGCAAATCCTATCTGGGTTACTGAGGAGCCGGCACGATGGAGCTTTTCACCAACCAGGTCCTGGCGGGGATTGCCACCGGCGCGATCTACGCCTGCATGGCGCTCGCCGTGGTCATGATCTACCAGGCGATCGACCATCTCAACTTCGCGCAGGGCGAGATGGCGATGTTCTCGACCTTCATCTCCTGGCAGCTGATGCAGTGGGGCATACCCTATTGGGCCGCCTTCGTGATCACGCTGGCCTTGTCCTTTGTCGGCGGCATCGCCATCGAGCGCATCCTGTTCAAGCCGCTCGCGAAGGCGCCGGTGCTGACCAACGTCGCCGGCTTCATCGCGCTGTTTGCGATCATCAACTCATCGGCCGGCCTGATCTGGGACTTCACCATCAAGCAGTATCCGACCCCGTTCGGCTCCTCGCCGTTCCTCGGCAGCCAGCTGATCTCGACCCACCAGGCCGGGATGATCGGCGTCACCGTGCTGCTGCTGATCGGTCTCTACTTCTTCTTCCAGTACACCAAGATCGGCCTCGCCATGCGGGCCGCCGCCTCGGTGCCTGAATCGGCTCGCCTCGTCGGCATCAACACCTCCTGGATGATTGCGCTGGGCTGGGGCATGGCGTCGGCGATCGGCGCGATCGCCGGCATGCTGATCGCCCCGGTCGTGTTCCTCGAGCCCAACATGATGGGCGGCGTGCTGATCTACGGCTTTGCAGCAGCCGTGCTCGGCGGCCTGACCAGCCCGTTCGGCGCCGTGGTCGGCGGCTTCCTGGTCGGCGTCTTCGAGAATCTCGCCGGCACCTACATCCCCGGCGTCGGCAACGAGCTGAAGCTTCCGATCGCGCTCGCGCTGATCATCTCCGTCCTGGTCGTCAAACCCGCTGGTCTGTTCGGCCGGCACATCGTCAAGCGAGTTTGATCATGAGCGCTGTAGAAGAAGTCGTTGAAGGCCACCAGGCGGTCGAGGCCGTTCCGAAGCGGGCCATGACCCTGGGCACCGGCACCTCGGTTGTGGTGCTGCTGCTGCTCCTGGCCGTGCCGCTGTTCGCCAAGAACTTCATCATCTTCCAGCTGACCCAGTTGCTGTATCTCGGGCTCGCCGTACTGGCGTTGAACATCCTGACCGGTGGCAGCGGCCAGTTCTCGCTCGGCCAGAGCGCGTTCTACGCCGTTGGCGCCTATGTCACCGCGGTCATGATGGAGGCGTTCAACATCAATTACGTGCTCTGCCTGCCGGTCGCGGGCGCGCTCTGCTTCGGCTTCGGTTTCTTGTTCGGCCAGCCGGCGTTGCGGCTATCCGGCGTGTACCTTGCGCTCGCAACTTTCGCGCTCGCCACCGCCATGCCGCAGCTCCTGAAGCTGAACTTCCTCGAGCACTGGACCGGCGGCGTGCAGGGCCTCGTTGTGACCAAGCCCGACGCGCCATTCGGCCTGCCGATGTCGCAAGACATGTGGCTCTACTATTTCACGCTCGCGATCGTGCTTGCGATCTACATCTTCTCGGTGAACCTGCTGCGCTCCCGCTCGGGCCGCGCCTTCATGGCAATCCGCGACAACGAGATCGCGGCCTCTTCGATGGGCGTCAATGTCGCGCTCTACAAGACGCTCGCCTTCGGCGTCTCCGCCGGCATCACCGGCGTCGCCGGCGGCCTCAGTGCAATCGCGGTGCAATTCGTGGCACCGGACAGCTTCACCATTACACTCTCGATCCAGCTGTTCCTCGGCATGGTCGTCGGCGGCGTCGGCTGGCTGCCCGGCTCGATCGTCGGCGCCGCCTTCATCATCTTCGTGCCGAACATCGCCGAGGGCATCTCCAAGGGCCTCTCCGGCGCGGTGTTCGGCGTGCTCCTGTTCCTCGTCATCTACCTCGTGCCGCATGGCGCAAGGCAGGTCGCGATCATGGGCCAGCAGCTCCTCGGCAAGCTCAGAAAGAACTAACTCTCACCAACACTGTCATCGACGAAGGAGACCGAATTGCTTTTTGGAAGAACACTGCGAGCCGCCGCGCTGGTCACGGCAACGGCGGCCATCACTTTCAACTCCGGCGCGGCATTTGCTCAAAAGAAATACGACACCGGCGCGACCGACACCGAGATCAAGATCGGCAACATCATGCCGTACAGCGGTCCGGCGTCGGCCTATGGCATCATCGGCAAGACCGAGGAAGCCTATTTCAAGATGATCAACGACAAGGGCGGCATCAACGGCCGCAAGATCAACTTCGTCACCTATGACGACGGCTATTCGCCGCCCAAGGCGGTCGAGCAGGTCCGCAAGCTGGTCGAGAGCGACGAGGTTCTCGCCGTGTTCAACCCGCTTGGCACGCCCTCCAACAGCGCGATCCAGAAATACCTCAACGCCAAGAAGATCCCGCAGCTGTTCGTCGCGACCGGCGCCACCAAGTGGAACGACCCGAAGAACTTCCCCTGGACCATCGGCTGGCAGCCCTCCTACCAGAGCGAAGCGCAGATCTACGCGAAATGGCTGATGAAGGAGAAGCCCGACGCCAAGGTCGCGATCCTCTATCAGAACGACGATTTCGGCAAAGACTACCTCAAGGGCACCAAGGACGGCCTCGGCGCCAAGGCTTCTTCCATGATCATCATGGAGGAGAGCTATGAGGTGTCCGAGCCGTCGATCGACGGCCACATCGTCAAGATCAAGGCCGCCAATCCCGACGTGCTGCTGATCTATGCGACGCCGAAGTTCGCAGCCCAGACCATCAAGAAGACCGCCGAGCTCAGCTGGAAGCCGCTCCAGATCCTCACCAACGTGTCGATCTCGGTCGGCAGCGTGATGAAGCCGGCCGGCTTCGAGAACGCGCAGGGCGTGCTGTCGGCGGCCTATGCCAAGGACTCCACCGATCCGCAGTGGAACAACGACCCCGGCATGAAGCGGTGGAACGAGTTCGTCGACAAGTACATGCCGGGCGCGGACAAGTCCGACACCAGCATGGTCTACGGCTATGGCGCCGCCTCGACGCTCGCCAAGGTGCTGGAAATGTCCGGTGACGATCTCACCCGCGCCAACCTCATGAAGYAGGCGGCGTCCTTGAAGGATTTTGCACCGGACACCCTGCTGCCCGGCGTCAAGATCAACACCGGCGCCACCGACTTCGCCCCGATCGCGCAGCTCCAGATGCAGCGCTTCAAGGGCGAGAAGTGGGAACTGTTCGGCGAGATCATCAGCGGCGACGTCGCCTCCGAGTGACCCGTTGACGTATTAGTCCAGGCCTAATTCAAGCCGGCAGGCCCCCGCGAGCGATCGCGGGGGCTTTTTGTTGACGTCGGGCGTCAATCTTGTTCAATGCGGCGCCCATCCAATTCGGGGTAGGAGATAAATGGCTGCCGTTCGTTCAGAGGTTGCGGTCCTTTCGGCCGTGCTCGCGTTGTGCACTGCGATGAGCAGCCCGGCTCTTGCGCAGAAGAAATACGACAGCGGCGCTTCCGATACCGAGATCAAGATCGGCAACATCATGCCCTATAGCGGCCCGGCCTCCGCCTATGCCGCGATCGGCAAGACCGAGGAGGCCTACTTCAACAAGATCAATGCCGAGGGCGGCATCAACGGCCGCAAGATCAGGTTCATCTCCTATGACGACGGCTATTCGCCGCCGAAGACGGTGGAGCAGGCGCGCAAGCTGGTCGAGAGCGACGAGGTGCTGCTGATCTTCGGCTCGCTCGGCACCTCCACCAACGGCGCCATCCGCAAATACATGAACGAGAAGAAGGTGCCGCAATTGTTCGTGGCRAGCGGCGCCTCGAAGTGGAACGATCCCAAGCAATATCCTTGGACCATGGGCTGGCAGCCGAGCTACGTCAGCGAGGCGCGGATCTATGCCAAGTACATCATGAAGGAGAAGCCGGACGCCAGGATCGCCGTGCTCTACCAGAACGACGATTTCGGCAAGGACTATCTGAAGGGATTGAAGGACGGCCTCGGCGCCAGGGCGTCGATGATCGTGCTCGCGGACAGCTACGAGACCTCGGAGCCGGCGGTCGACGAGCACGTCGTGAAGCTGAAGGCCGCCGGCGCCGACGTCCTCATCAGCATCACCACCCCGAAATTCGCGGCGCAGGCGATCAAGAAGGCTGCCGAGATCAACTGGCATCCGATGCACATCATCTCCAACGTCTCGGCCTCGGTCAGCGGCGTGATCGAGCCGGCGGGCCTCGAGATCTCGCAGGGCATCCTGTCGGCGAGCTACATCAAGGACGGCTCCGACCCGCAATGGAATGCCGATGCCGGCATGAAGAAGTTCTACAATTTCCTCGCCCAGTATGATCCCAAGGCCAACAAGCTCGATGCCGGCGTGGTGTTCGGCTATGCCGCCGCGCAGACCATGGTGAAGGTGCTGCAGATGTGCGGCGACGACCTCACCCGCGAGAACGTCATGAGGCAGGCGGCAAGTCTCAAGGATTTCGCGCCCGATACGCTCTTGCCCGGCATCAGGATCAACACCGCGCCGGACAATTTTGCTCCGATCGAGCAGCTCCAGATGATGCGGTTCAAGGGCAGAAAATGGGAGCCGTTCGGCGACATCATCTCGAGCGAGATAGGTCATTGAGCTGACTCAACTAAAAATCGACACTCGCTCGTTAAGCAACTCAAGACAGTCGCGCTGTCTCGCAGTCGCACACCAAGGCTGCGGTCTCCAGGCCGGTTAATGGCTACTAAAGGAGCAGCCCCTGCGACGCCGTCGCAGGGGCTTTCTGTTGAAGGCGCAGGACAAATCGTATTCAATTGCGGGCAGCGTCGCCAAAAACAATCAAGACAAGAAAAGGGGCGCACACACCAAGAAAATAGGGAGATAGGAATGCCCGCTGTCACCGGCAAACTTGCGGCCGCGTCACTGGCGCTTGCGCTCATTGCGGCCTCGGCCACCACTGCATCGGCCCAGAAGAAATACGATACCGGCGCGACCGATACCGAGATCAAGATCGGCAACATCATGCCCTACAGCGGACCGGCCTCCGCCTACGGCATCATCGGGCGGACCGAAGCCGCCTATTTCAAGAAGATCAACGACGAAGGCGGCATCAACGGCCGCAAGATCAATTACATCAGCTATGACGATGCCTATTCGCCGCCGAAGACGGTGGAGCAGGCGCGCAAGCTGGTCGAGAGCGACGAGGTGCTGTTCATCTTCAACTCGCTCGGCACGCCGCCGAACTCGGCGATCCACAAATACATGAACTCGAAGAAGGTGCCGCAGCTGTTCGTCGCCACCGGCGCCACCAAGTGGAACGATCCGCAGGCCTTCCCGTGGACCATGGGCTGGCAGCCCAACTACCAGAGCGAGACGCAGATCTACGCGAAGTGGCTCCTGAAGAACAAGCCGGACGCTAAGATCGCGGTGCTGTTCCAGAACGACGATTACGGCAAGGACTATCTCAAGGGCCTGAAGGACGGCCTGGGCGCCAAGGCCGCCTCGATGATCATCATCGAAGAGAGCTATGAGACCTCGGAGCCGACCATCGACAACCATATCGTCAAGCTGAAGTCGACCGGCGCCGACGTCTTCATGAACATCACGACGCCGAAATTCGCAGCGCAGGCGATCAAGAAGAACGCCGAGATCGGCTGGAAGCCGCTGCACTTCCTCAACAACGTCTCGGCCTCCGTCGGCAGCGTGATGAAGCCGGCCGGCTTCGAGAACGGCCAGGACATCATCTCGGCCGATTATCTGAAGGACGTGTCGGATCCCGCGTGGAACAACGATCCCGGCATGAAGGAGTTTTTGGCGTTCATGGCCAAATACTTCCCCGACGGCGACAAGCTCGATAAGGGCACCATCGTCGGCTATGCCGTGGCACAGACGCTGGTCCAGGTGCTGAAGCAGTGCGGCGACAATCTCACGCGCGAGAACGTCATGAAGCAGGCGGCGAACCTGAAGGACTTCCGCACCGAGGCGCTGCTGCCGGGCGTGAAGATCAACACCTCGCCGACCGATTTCGCGCCGATCAGCCAGCTTCAGCTCGAGAAGTTCAAGGGCGAGAAGTGGGAGCTGTTCGGCGACGTGATCAGCGCCGACGTCGGCGGCTAGCCGCCTGACGGACGCGACAACGGAAAACCCCCTGCGCGGGTCTCGCAGGGGGTTTTTGCTTGTGCAGCGATTATGATCACGCGATTGCACAATCGAATGATGGTAAAGCCCGCTTACGCTTTGGCGCATGATGCGGTAGGCAGGAGACTGGCGCGCTTGCCGCCAGTCTCTTCAGTCTGCTCAAGGCCATCGTCATGACCGACCGACGTCCCCTGCTCCGCGCGCTCTACGACGCCGCCGTTGCCGCCGCCCATCCGAGCACGATTCTGGCGCCGCATCTGCGGCCCGCGCCCAAAGGACGCGTGATTTGTCTTGCCGCCGGCAAGGGCGCGGGCGCGATGGCCGCGGCCGCGGAGCGGCATTATCTCGACACGCTCAAGCTCGCGCCGGAGCGGCTGGTCGGCATCGCCACCACCCGTCACGGCTACGGCTTGCCGACGCGCCGCATCCGCGTCGTCGAGGCCGGCCATCCCGTGCCTGATGAAGCCGGCCTGAAGGGCGCGGCCGATACGCTCGCGCTCGCGGGCGAGGCCGGCCCGGACGATCTGCTCCTGGTGCTGCTCACCGGCGGCGGCTCGGCGAACTGGATCGCGCCGGCGGACGGCATCAGCTTCGCGCAGAAGCAGGYGGTCAACAAGGCGCTGCTGCGCTCCGGCGCGCCGATCGGCGAGATGAACACGGTGCGCAAGCATCTGTCGCGGATCAAGGGCGGGCGGCTGGCGCGCGCCGGCAAGAATGCCGCCGAGATCGTCACGCTCGCGATCTCCGACGTGCCGCATGACGACCCGTCCGCGATCGCCTCCGGCCCCACCGTGCCGGACCCGACCACGCTGGCGGATGCGCGGGCGATCGTGGCGAAGTACAGGCTCGACATCGACGATGCCGTGCGCCGCGCGCTCGACGACGAGCGCAACGAAAGCGCCAAGCCGGGCGAAGCCGCCTTTGCGCGCGCGCAGTTCGAGCTGATCGCGCGGCCGAAGCAATCGCTCGACGCCGCGGTGAAGCTCGCGCGCGACGCCGGCTACGAGACCATCGATCTCGGCGCCGATCTCGAGGGCGAGGCGCGCGAGGTCGCCGCCGATCACGCCGGGCTCGCGCTTCAGGCGCGCGCGCAGGGCAAGCGTATCGCTATCCTCTCCGGCGGCGAGCTCACGGTGACCGTGCGCGGCAATGGGCGCGGTGGTCCGAACCAGGAATACGCGCTGGCGCTCGCGGACCTGCTGAAGGACACGGCCGGCATTTCAGCGCTTGCCGGCGATACCGACGGCGCCGACGGCGGCGCCGGCAACCCCACCGACCCCGCCGGCGCGCTGATCGACGCGGCGACGTTCGCGAAGATGACGGCGCAGGGGCTGGTGCCGCAGGCCTATCTCGACAACAACGACGCGACGACGTTCTTCGAGGCGACGGGTGATTTGCTGCAGCCCGGCCCGACGCTGACCAACGTGAACGACATCCGGGTGATTTTGGTGGATTGAGGCGCCTGCCCAGGTCTCACTGTCATTCCCCGCGCCCCGGCTACGCCAAGGCTTCGCCGAGGTTGAGGTCCAGGGGCGGCGAAGCTTTAGCGTAGGCGGCAGGCGGGGAATCCAGTACGCCGCGGCCTATCGATTCAATCACAACCGTCTCGGAGTACTGGATCGCCCGCCCCAGTGCGCAATTGCGCACAAGGCGGGCGATGACAGCGGAGGGTGTGGATTAGGCTTGCCACAAGCCGGCTTGCCGAGCGGCCCGACAGCCGGGCCTCAAAACTCGTTGGCGATCTTCGACAGCATCGCGATCAGGGCTTCGCGGTTGGTTTGCCCGAGCAAATCGTTCAGCCGCGACTCGTGCTTGGTGGCGACGAGCTTCTTGGCCCGGGTCAGCACGGCCTTGCCCTTGTCGGTCAGCACCAGGATGTGCGAGCGGCGGTCGTTGGTGGAGCGGATCCGCGTGCAAAGGTCGCGGCTCTCGAGATTGTCGAGCATGGCCACGAAGTTCGGGCGCAGGATGCCCAGCGTCGAAGCGATCTCGGTCTGATTGCGCCCCGGATTCTTCTCGACCAGCAGCAGCACGGAGAACTGCGCCGGCGTGAGCTGGAGCGAGGCCATGCAGCGCAGGAAATTCTCGAATACCTTGAGCTGCGCCCGCTTCAGCACATAGCCGAGCTGCTCGGAGAGCTCGCCGAGCTGGAGGGCTTCAGGCAGGGCCTCGGCCGCGTCCTTGCGGCCCTTGGCCGCGTCGGCGGGTTTTTCGGAGGTTTTGGAAACGGTCATCGCCTCGTGCTCGCAATCCCGTTAAGTTCGGGAGGGTCGTTCGCCACCCTTGAGATTATATTTGATAATTGTTATGGACCATATCAAATATCGTCAGCGTTTTTCAATGGCTGTAGTCGGACCATCCACCGCAATCGGGGGACGGGTCCGGATCTTGAGGGGGAGCGTCCGGTCTTGAACACCACCATCATGCTGTTCCTGCTGCAGGACGGCATCACCAATGGCGCGATCTATGCGCTGCTCGGCCTGGCGCTGGTGCTGGTGTTCGCCGTCACCCGTGTCATCCTGATCCCGCAGGGCGAATTCGTCACCTATGGCGCGCTGACCTATGCCTCCCTGGCCGCCGGCCAGATGCCGGGCACGGCCAAGCTTGCGCTTGCCATGGGCATCGGCGCCTTCGCCTTCGACCTGTTCGTGGCGCGCAAGGCGCTGCATGCGCGGCTGGTCCTGCGCGCCTTCCTCACCAACATCGTGCTGCCGGCGATCGTGCTGGCGGTGACGCTGTATTTCGCCGGCCAGAAGCCGCCGGTGGCGATCTGCATCGCATTGTCGCTGGTGATCGTGGCGATGATCGGCCTGTTTCTCTACCGGATCGCGTTCCAGCCGCTGGCGCACACCTCCGTGCTGGTGCTGCTGATCGCATCGGTGGGCGTCCATCTGGCGCTTCAGGGGCTCGGCCTCCTGTTCTTCGGCGCCGAAGGCCAGCGCGGCCCTGCCGTGTTGTCCGGCGCCTTCACCGCGGGCTCGCTGCGCTTCACCGGCCAGAGCATCACGGTCTACGGCATCACCATCGCCTTCATCGTCGGCCTGTGGCTGTTCTTCGGCCTGACGCTCTACGGCAAGGCGCTGCGCGCCACCGCCGTCAACCGGCTCGGCGCGCGGCTCGCCGGCATCCGCACCACGCTGTCGGGACAGATCGCCTTCCTGCTCGCCTCCGTCATCGGCGCGCTCTCGGGCATTCTGATCGTGCCGATGACCACGCTCTATTACGACTCGGGCTTCCTGATCGGCCTGAAAGGCTTCGTCGCCGCGATCATCGGCGGCCTCGTCAGCTATCCCCTGACGGCGGTCGCCGCACTCGTCGTCGGCATCGTCGAGGCGTTCTCGTCCTTCTATGCCTCCAACTACAAGGAAGTGATCGTTTTCATGCTCTTGATCCCCGTGCTGCTGCTGCGCTCGCTCGCCGCGCCCGCGGTCGAGGAAGAGAAGGACTGACGCCAAGATGCAGAGCCGACTTCCCATTCTCATCTTCGCGCTCGTGATGGCGGCGATCCCGTTTGTCCCCGGCATGCCGCCGTTCTGGATCGTGCTGCTCGACAATATCGGCCTCACCGCGCTGGTCGCGATGGGCCTCGTGCTGCTCACCGGCGTCGGCGGCCTCACCTCGTTCGGGCAGGCCGCCTTCGTCGGCTTCGGCGCCTACACCACGGCGGTGCTGTCGACGACCTATGGCCTGTCGCCGTGGCTGACGCTGCCGCTGTCGCTCGTGGTCAGCGGATTGCTGGCGGTGCTGCTCGGCCTCGTCACCGTCCGCCTCTCCGGCCATTATCTGCCGCTCGGTACGCTGGCCTGGGGTCTCGGCCTGTTCTACCTGTTCAGCAAGCTCGAGTTTTTGGGCCGCAACGACGGCATCTCGGCGATCCCGCCGCTGTCGATCGGCGCGTACAAGATGCTCTCGCCCGGCTCGATCTATTACGCGATCTGGGTTGCGGTGATCCTCTCGGCGCTGCTCACCATGAACCTGCTGGACTCCCGCACCGGCCGCGCCATCCGCGCGCTGCGGCGCGGCCATGTCGCGGCCGAGGCGTTCGGCGTGCACACGCCGCGGGCAAAGCTCTTGGTGTTCATCCATGCCGCGGTGCTCGCCGGCCTCTCCGGCTGGCTCTACGCCCACCTCCAGCGCGCGGTAAACCCGACGCCGTTCGGCGCCCAGGCCGGCATCGAATATCTCTTCATCGCGGTGGTCGGCGGCGCCGGCTATGTCTGGGGCGGCGTGCTCGGCGCGGCGATCGTCGTGGTCCTGAAAGAGGTGCTGCAAAGCTATCTGCCGCTGATCCTGCCGGGCTCCGGCCAGGTCGAGACCATCGTGTTCGGCATCATGCTGGTGGCGCTGCTCCAGCTCGCACCCGGCGGCGTCTGGCCGTTGCTGATGTCGTTCCTGCCCGAGCGCACCCGTGGCCGGAAGCCGGACACCTCGCTGAAGCTCGAGGCGCGCACCCGCGCGGCCGGCCCGGCGAGCGTCCTGCTCCAGGTCGACAAGGCGCGAAAGCAGTTCGGCGGYGTCATTGCCGTCAACAACGTCTCCTTCGACGTCCAGGCTCGCGAGATCGTCGCGCTGATCGGGCCGAACGGCGCCGGCAAGAGCACGACGTTCAACCTGATCACCGGCGTGCTGTCGGCCACCTCGGGCTCGATCTCGGTGCTCGGCAAGAAGGTCGACAACGCGCCGCCGCAGGAGATCGTCAAGCTCGGCATCTCCCGCACCTTCCAGCATGTGAAGCTGGTGCCCGACATGACTGTGCTGGAGAACGTCGCGATCGGCGCGCATCTGCGCGGTCATTCCGGTCCGCTCTCCTCGATGCTGCGGCTCGACCGCGCCGATGAGGCAAAACTGCTCGCCGAAGCCGCCCGCCAGATCGAGCGGGTGGGCCTGGCCGACCAGATGCACCAGCTCGCGGGCTCGCTGTCGCTGGGCCAGCAGCGCATCGTCGAGATCGCGCGCGCGCTGTGCGTCGATCCGATGCTGCTGCTGCTCGACGAGCCGGCCGCGGGCCTGCGCCACATGGAAAAGCAGCGGCTCGCGACGCTGTTGCGCGAGCTGCGCGACGGCGGCATGAGCGTGCTGCTGGTCGAGCACGACATGGGCTTTGTGATGAACCTCGCCGACCGCATCGTGGTGCTCGATTTCGGCACCAAGATCGCGGAGGGCACGCCGGCCACGATCAAGACCAATCCCGAAGTGATCAAGGCCTATCTCGGAGTGGCGGCATGAGCGCGCTGTTGTCCGTCACCGACGCGCATGTCGCCTATGGCAAGGTCGAAGCCGTGCGCTCGGTCTCGCTCGAAGTCGGCCAGAACCAGATCGTCACCATCGTCGGCGCCAACGGCGCCGGCAAGACCACGCTGCTGTCCGCCATCATGGGCATTTTGCCGCTGAAGGGCCGTGTCGCCTTTGCAGGCCACGACCTCGCCCGGCTCGACATCGAGGACCGCGTCGCGATGGGGCTCGGCCTCGTGCCGGAGCACCGCGAATTGTTCGTGACCATGAATGTCGAGGACAATCTCGAGCTCGGGGCCTTCCGCATCGAGAAGAGCAAGGCGAAGGCCTCGATGGAGCGGGTCTACACCCTGTTCCCGCGGCTGAAGGAGCGGCGCAAGCAGCTCGCCGGCACGCTCTCCGGCGGCGAGCAGCAGATGCTGGCGATGGGCCGCGCGCTGATGGGCGCGCCGAAGCTCTTGATGCTGGACGAMCCGAGCCTGGGACTGGCGCCGATCATCGTCGCCGACATTTTTCGCATCGTCACCGAGCTGCGCGCCAGCGGCGTCTCGGTGCTGCTCGTGGAACAAAACGCGCAGGCCGCGCTGAAGATCGCGGACCGGGCTTACGTGATGGAGCTCGGCGAGTTCGTGCTGAGCGGCAAGGCCAGCGACGTCGCGGCGAACGAGCGGGTGGCAGCGAGCTATCTCGGCTTCCAGCACGAGGGCGCGAGCGTGTTGTAGGTCTCTCCTCTCCCTCTCCCCGTTCTTACGGGGCCGCGACGAGCTGCGCTCGCAATGACGGTGTGGACGGAGCAAGTGCCATATCGACCAGATCGATTCGCGGAGAGTCCCCCTCACCCGGAATCCGCGCTACGCGCGAATTCCGGCCTCTCCCCGCAAGCGGGGAGAGGCGAAGACCGTCGCCTAGCTTGCCACCTTCTCACCCTTCAACGCCGCCACCTCCGCCTCCAGCTCCGCGATCCTTGCATCCCTCGCCGCCAGCGCCGCCGCGACATCCGCGGCGTCGAATTTCTGCGGAATGTGCTGCGGGCAATTGGTGTCCCAGGCTGCGATCTTGAAGACGATCACCTGCTCCGGCCGCGCCCGATAGCCTTTCGGCATCAGCGACTGCGTCAGCGCGTCGTCGTCCTCGACCACGCGCGCCTCGCCCCAGAGCTTCACCCGGCGGCGATGGGCGTAATCCATGACGAAGATGTAGGCCTTGGGATTCTCCGACAGGTTGCCCTGCGTGATGTATTGCCGGTTGCCGGCGTAGTCCGTGAAAGCCAGCGTCTGCTTATCAAGCACCTTCAAAAACCCCTTCGGGCCGCCGCGGTGCTGGATGTAGGGCTGGCCATCGGCCGAGGCGGTGGCGAAATAAAAGCTGTCGGCATCGGCCAGGAACGCCGCGAGGTTCTCATCGACCTCGGTGCGCCAGCCGCGCTGCTCGGCATGGGCATAGCCTTCGCGCGATCCCTTTCGGGTCTGGATTTCCTTCACCGCCGGCGTGAAGGCCACGTCGCTGGCGTAGGTGTGAGTTGCGGTCATCGGAGCATCTCCTGAATTCCGGCGCATCTCTGCGTCTTTCGGGGTCTAAAATGGACCTTCCGGCGGCTAAAACAATCAGCCCGCTTGACACTTCATCATTGCAATATATGCAATAATGCCATGGACCGCCTCGACGCCATGCACGTCTTCGTCACCGTGGCCGATCTGCGCGGCTTTGCGCCGGCGGCACGCAGGCTGCGGCTGTCGCCTTCGGCGGTGACGCGGATGATCGCCGCGCTGGAGGAGCATCTCGGCGCGCGGCTGTTGCAGCGGACCACCCGGCAGGTCACCCTGACCGATGTCGGCACGCGCTATCTCGAACGCGCCAGGCGGATCCTCGCCGATGTCGAGGAGGCCGACGGCGCCGCGCGGGAGGAGCGCAACCGGCCGAGCGGGCGATTGGTGGTGTCGGCGCCGGTCGGCTTCGGCCGGCTCCATGTCGGGCCGATCATGACCGCCTATCTCAAGCGCTATCCCGAGGTCGCCTGCGAATTGCGGCTGTCGGACCACATCGTCAATTTGGTGGAAGACGCTGTCGATGCCGCGGTGCGGATCGGCCATCTCGCCGATTCCTCGCTGGTGGCGCGCCAGGTCGGCGAGATGCGGCGGATCGTGGTGGCTGCGCCCGGCTATCTGAAGCGCCATGGCGAGCCGAAGACGCCGGAGGCATTGCCCGAGCATCAGACCATCCAGTTCGGCCCCTGGTCCGCATGGCGCTTCCTGCGCGAGGGCCGCGACATCGAGGTGACGCCCACGCCCCGCTTCATCAGCAACAGCGCCGACGCGGCGCTGCAATATGCCGAGGCCGGCGGTGGCGTGACGCGGGTGCTGGCTTATCAGGCCGCCGAGGGCTTGCGGCGCGGGCGGCTGAAGATCGTGCTGGCGAACTACGAGCAGCCGGCGCTGCCGATCCACATCGTCTACCCGACCTCGCGCCTGCTCTCGGCCAAGGTGCGGGCATTCATCGATCTCGTGGTGGAGACGACGGAGTGGCGGTTTGGGTGAGACCCCTGTCGCGGACGCGCCGCGGAGCGGCGCAGAGCCGGGACCCAGAAGGCGGCTGGTCTCCGTTTGCGTGGGAGGGCCCCGGCTCTGCAGCGCACCACGCCGCAAACGCGGCGCGCTGCGCTGCGTCCGGGGCACGAGAGGCTACCCCTTCTTCGGCACCACGCGGAACGTCCCGCTCGCCCGCGCGATCACAACGCCATCGGCCTTGATCAGGCACTGCGCGAAACAGATCGTCTTGCCGGTCTTGATCACGTCGCTCTCGATCGAACACCACTGGCCGATCTCGGCGGAGCCGACGAAATCGACCGAGAGCGAGACCGTCACGAAGGACGTGGTCCAGTTCGTGACAAGCGCGCAGCTGTAGCCCATGGCATTGTCGGCGAGCGCTGTGATGAGGCCGCCATGGATCAGCCCGCGGCCGTTGGTGTGCGGCCTTGCCAACCGCAGGCCGATGATGACGGCCTTGTCGGTGTTCCTTGAGTAAAGCGGCTCCCAGGGTTCGGTGAGAGGGCTCTTGCGGAAGAGCGGTTCGAAGCCGGCGGGGATGTCGGTAGAGGTCATGGGTTTCTCGCGTCGCTGGTGGGGTTGCCGCCATTGAACGCGATGTGGATGACGGTTTCACCGCCTACAAAGTTTTAAACGGAATTTGCGCGGGTGTTTGAAATGAGCACTCCCGTCATTGCGAGGAGCGAAGCGACGAAGCAATCCAGAATCTTTCYGCGGAGAGWYTCTGGATTGCTTCGCTTCGCTCGCAATGACGACGTGGAGGCAGCGTACGCCCCCGTAGGGTGGGCAAAGGCGCATCGCGCCGTGCCCACCATCTCTCCACCATTGAGAAAGTGGTGGGCACGCTACGCTTTGCCCACCCTACGGCACCAATGGCACCGTCCTAAAACGGCAGCCCCACATAATTCTCCGACAGCGACGTCATCGCGGCCTGCGAGTGCGTGACGTAGTCGAGCTCGGCGAGCTGGATGCGCGCGCCGATGGTGCCGGTGTCGGGGAATTTGTGCAGCATCGAGGTCATCCACCAGGAGAAGCGCACGGCCTTCCAGACCCGTGCGAGCGCCTTGGCGGAATAGGCCTCGATCCCGGCGTTCGACTTCTCGTCGTAGAATTCGCGCAAGGCGCTCGCGAGATAATGCGCGTCGCTGGCCGCCAGGTTCAATCCCTTGGCGCCGGTCGGCGGCACGATATGGGCGGCGTCGCCGCACAGGAACATCTTGCCGAAGCGCATCGGTTCGGCGACGAAGCTGCGCAGCGGCGCGATGCTTTTCTCGATCGAGGGGCCCGTGATCAGGCTGTCGGCCGCCTCCTGGTCGAGCCGGCGCTTCAATTCGTCCCAGAAGCGATCGTCAGGCCACTGGTCGACGTGATCGTCGAGCGAGCACTGCACGTAATGCCGGCTGCGCTTCGTCGAGCGCATGGTGCAGAGTGCAAAGCCGCGGGCGTGGTTGGAATAGATCAGCTCATGGCTGACCGGCGGCGTCTCCGACAAGATGCCGAGCCAGCCGAACGGATAGACGCGCTCGAACTCCTCGATGGCCTGCGCCGGGACGCTCGCGCGGCTGATGCCATGGAAGCCGTCGCAGCCGGCGATGAAGTCGCAATCGATCTCGTGGGTGACGCCGTCCTTGACCCAGGTTACGCGCGGGTGACCGCCGTCGAAATCGTGCGGTTGAACATCCTTGGCCTCGTAGACCGTGGTCAGGCCGGCCGCTTTGCGCGCATTCATCAGGTCGAGCGTGACCTCGGTCTGGCCGTAGATCATGACCGTCTTGCCGGTCGCGGCCTTCATGTCGATGCGATGACGGCGGCCGGAAAAGGCGAGCTCGATGCCCTCATGCAGCAGGCCTTCCGCATACGCGCGTGCGCCGGCTCCGACCTGATCGAGCAACGCGACGGTTCCTTCCTCCAGGAGGCCGGCGCGGATGCGCCCGAGCACATAGTCGGGGCTCTGCCGCTCCAGAATGAAATTGTCGATGCCGTAATTGTGCAGCAGTTGCCCAAGCAACAATCCCGCCGGCCCGGCCCCGATGATTGCGACTTTTGTCCGCAATACTTGCTCCTCCCGATCCTGTAGGGTGCACCGCGGCTCGCTTGTCGCGGCCGTCCGCGCACGATAATTATAACATATAACGGTTGGGCAAAAGGGGAGTGCGCCCGAGCAGCGACAAATCCATGCAACATGGCTGACGTAGATGACGTGGCGGCACGCCGCGCCAGTTCCGGCTTGAACGCGCCAGCCAATTAGATAACATGTTAATTAACGAGACCGGGCCATCGAAGCCCGCCGTTGACAACAGGGAGAGACGACTGATGAGGACAATTTGTCTGGCGTTGCTGCTGGCAGCAGGCGTGACGCCTGCGTTCGCGCAGGACAAGACCTTCGACCTGAAGATCTCGCACTGGGTGCCGGCCTCGCATCCGCTGCAGAAGTCGCTGGAGGACTGGGCGGCCGCGGTCGAGAAGGATTCCGGCGGCACCATCAAGGGCAAGGTGTTTCCAGCCCAGCAGCTCGGCAAGGCCTTCGACCATTACGACATGGCCCGCGACGGCATCGCCGACGTCACCTATGTCAATCCCGGCTATCAGCCCGGCCGTTTCCCGATCGTCGGCGCCGGCGAGCTGCCGTTCCTGATCTCGGACGCCAAGGGCGGCTCGATGGGGCTGGACGCCTGGTATCGGAAGTACGCCGAGAAGGAGATGAAGGACGTCAAATACTGCCTCGCCTTCGTCCACTCGCCCTCCTCGTTCCACTCCCGCACCAAGAAGGTCGTGGCGCCGGAAGACGTGAAGGGGATGAAGATCCGCCCGGCCCACGCCACCATGGCGAATTTCGTCACCTCGCTCGGCGGCACCAATGTGCAGTCCTCCGCGCCCGAAGTGCGCGACATCATCGAGCGCGGCGTCGCCGATGCGGTCACCTTCCCCTGGGGCTCGCTGGTGCTGTTCGGCATCGACAAGGTGACCAAGTACGACATGGAGGCGCCGCTCTACACCACCACGTTCGTGTTCGTGATCAACAAGGACAAGTACAATGCGATGTCCGACAAGCAAAAGGCCGCGATCGACAAGAACTGCTCGATCGAGATGGCGGGCGTGGTCGGCGAGCACTGGGGCAAGTTCGAGGACGCCGGCATCGACAAGGTGAAGGCGGAATCGGGTCACGAGGTCTACAAGCTGACGCCGGAGCAGACCGCCGCCTGGAAGAAGGCCGCCGAGCCGCTGGTCAAGACCTGGGCTGACGGCGCCAAGAAGACCGGCGCCGATCCCGATGCCGCGCTGGCGGATTTGAAGGCGTCGCTGAAGAAGTACAACGCGCTGGCGGAGTGACGCGATGGCAGGCTCTTCTTCCCCCTCTCCCCGTTCTTACGGGGAGAGGGTTGGGGTGAGGGGCCGCCTCCGCAAAAATAGTGGCAGATGGGCTCGCGGAGAGTCCCCCTCACCCGCCACGCTTCGCGTGTCGGCCTCTCCCCGCACGCGGGGAGAGGCGAAGTGCGGCGACATCTGGATCAAGAGAATGACATCACACAGGAAACACCCATGAAGCGCGCCTGGATGGATCGCGTCATCGACTCGATCGAATGGATCGCGGCCGGCTTCGTCGGCATCGTCGCGCTCGACATCTTCCTGTCGGTGCTGCTGCGCAACACGCTGAACTATTCGATTCCCGACAGCTTCGACATCGGCCGCATGCTGCTCGGCATCCTCATTTTCTGGGGCATCGCCGCGACCTCCTATCGCGGCACCCACATCACGGTCGATCTGGTGTGGGCCAATGTCGGGCCGCGCTACCAGCGCTGGATCGACGTGTTCGCGACACTGGTGCTGCTGTTCGTCGTCAGCGTGCAGACCTGGACCCTGTTCGACAAGGTGCGCGGCACCTACAACGACAACGTCCAGACCTTCGACATGCACATGCCGACCTGGCCGTTCTTCGCGGTCGCCTGGATYGGCGATATCTCCGCGGTGCTGCTGATCGCGATCCGCACCTACCGGCTGATCTTCCATCCCGAAGAAATGCACGACCCCAAGCTGAAGGCGACGGAGTAATCATGAGCACCGATGCTGTCGCCGTTCTCGGCTTCGTTTCCCTGTTCGCCCTGATGCTGCTGCGCGTGCCCGTCGGCATGGCCATGGGCCTGGTCGGCGTCTGCGGCTTCTCTTACCTTGTCAGCGGAACGGCGGCGCTGAAACTGGTCGGCCAGACCTCGATGCGGACGGTCACCGACTACACCTTCGGCGTCATCCCGATGTTCCTGCTGATGGGCTCCTTCGTCAGCCATTCCGGCATGAGCCGCGAGCTGTTCCGCGCCGCCAACGGCTTTGTCGGGCATTTGCGTGGCGGGCTCGGCATCGCCACCGTCGGCGCCTGCGGCGGCTTTGCCGCGATCTGCGGCTCCTCGGTCGCGACCGCCGCGACCTTCTCCGCGGTCGCCTACCCGGAGATGCGCCGGTTCGGCTATCCGCAGTCCTTTGCCACCGGCGTGATCGCGGCCGGCGGCACGCTGGGTGCGATGCTGCCGCCCTCCACCGTGCTCGCGGTCTACGGCATCATCACCGAGCAGGACATCGGAAAGCTGTTCATCGCCGGCATCATCCCGGGCCTGCTGGCGATGACCATGTACATGATCACCATCTTCCTGATCGGGTATTTCCGGCCCGACTTCCTGCCCAAGGGCAAGGTGACGCCGTGGCGCGAGCGCTTTGCCGGGTTGAAGGAGATCTGGGCGCCGGTGCTGCTGTTCGTGTTCGTCATCGGCGGCCTCTACGGCCTGCCGTTCCTGCCGCGCTTCACGCCGACGGAAGCCGGCGGCGTCGGCGCCGCCGGCGCCTTCATCATCGGCGTGGCCACCGGACGGCTCGACCGCGAAAAGATCCTGGCCTCGCTGCTCCAGGCGACGCGCACCGCGGCCGCGGTGTTCACCGTGCTGATCGGCGCCTTGATCTTCGGCTACTTCCTCACGGTGACGCAGACGCCGCAGAAGGTGACCGAATTCCTGACCGGCCTCGGCCTCGGCGCCTACGGCGTGCTGGCGCTGATCATGGTGATGTATCTCGTGCTCGGCTGCCTGATGGACGCCATGGCGATGATCATCCTCACCGTGCCGATCATCTTCCCCGTCATCATGCATCTCGGTTTCGACCCGATCTGGTTCGGCGTCATCATCGTCATGACCGTGGAGCTCGGCCTGATCCACCCGCCGGTCGGCATGAACGTCTTCGTCATCAAGAGCGTGGTGAAGGACGTCTCCTTCTCCACCATCTTCAAGGGCGTGATCCCGTTCGTGGCGACCGACCTGGTGCGGCTGGTGATCCTGATCGCATTTCCGCTGCTGGCGACGTGGCTGCCGACGCGGATGATGGCGCATTGAGAGGCGAAGCGATGGACACGCCGACGCTCGAAACCAAATACGTCTTCACCCTCACCGTGCGCATCGGCGACGTCATCACCGCCGGCGAGACCGGCATCGGGGTCCGCCGCATCATTCCGATCATCGGCGGCGAGGTCACCGGCACGATCAGCGGCAAGGTGCTGCCGTTCGGGGCCGATTTCCAGACCATCCGCCCCAACGAGCTGATCGATCTCGAAGCCAGATACGCCTTCGAGACCGACGACGGCGCCACCGTCTATATCGAGAACAAGGGCATGCGCTTCGGCCCGGTGGAGCTGTTGCAGAAGCTCAAGCGCGGCGAGCCGGTCGATCCCAAGCTGATCTATTTCCGCACCGTGCCGCGGTTCGAGACCGGACACGAGAAGTATCGATGGCTGATGCAGCACATTTTTGTCGCTTCAGCCGCGCGACACGCGGACCGCGTGGTGATCGACGTGCATCAGGTGATGTGAGGAATCGGTCTTTGACCTGGGGCGGACCTGGTTCAGAATGTAATCTGCGCCAAGTTGTGCAGACCACGGGAGTCCCACCATGTCTCTTATGGCTTCCAGCGAACCAGTCCCCCGACACAGCTTCGACTCCGCCGAAATGGGCGCCATCGCTCATCTCTACCGCGGCGAGGTCTATCGATCGACGATCTGGCGAACGCGGCTCGACAACACGACCAATTGGGCGATCGTCACCATGGGCATCGCGCTGTCGACGACATTCTCGAGCCCGGAGGCTTCGCCTCTGCCACTCGTACTCGTCGGACTGCTCCTTGCCGTGTTCCTTGGTATGGAGGCGCGGCGTTATCGCTATTTCAATGTCTGGCGTGCCCGGGCTCGTTGGCTAGAGAGGAATTTCTATGCGCCAATCTTCACCGGTGAAACGCACGATGATAGCTGGAAGGCTGTTCTCGCGCGCGACTACACTGCGCCCCGCCATCACATTTCATTTGTCCGCGCTGCCGGACGGCGGTTGCGTCGCAACTACGTCTGGATCCTCGCCATCCAGGCGACCGCCTATTACGGCAAGATTGCCATCCATCCGACGCCTGCAGTGACCTTGACGGAACTTATCGATCGCGCCGCCGTCGGACCGATTCCCGGCTGGGCCGTTCTGATCGTGGGCTTTGCCTACAATTTCGGGTGGCTGGCGTTTGCGCTCGGCACGATGTGGCTCGACCAACGCGAGCACGGGACCAAGGGCGACCAGGTGGCGATGGGCTGATGACACCGGCGGTTACCCGTTCCTGGGGGAGCCGAGGCGAGCGTAGCTGCCCCGCCGCCTGGGAGGGCTCCCCACCTTGACTCCTCGCAAATTCGTTATACAACATAACTATTCTGACAAGGACGCAAATGACACAGGGAAACGCCGAGACCGCTGACGCGGGTGCCTCCGGGCTGTTGAGGATCGAGCGGGCGGACCGGGTCCTGACCGTGGGTCTGAACCGGCCGGCCAAGCGCAACGCGCTGAACGACGGCATCATCCTGGAAATCGGCGAGTGCTTTGCGTCCCTGCCCGAGGATATCGGCGCGGTCGTCATCCACGGCATCGGCGATCATTTCTCCTCCGGCCTCGACCTGTCCGAACTCCAGGATCATGACGCCACCGGCGGGCTGCTGCATTCGCAGATGTGGCACCGGGTGTTCGACCGCATCCAGTACAGCCGCGTGCCGGTCATTGCGGCGCTGAAGGGCGCCGTGATCGGCGGCGGGCTGGAGCTGGCCTGCGCGGCGCATATCCGCGTCGCCGAGCCCTCGACCTACTTTGCGCTGCCGGAAGGCCAGCGCGGCATCTTCGTCGGCGGCGGCGGCTCGGTGCGGCTGCCGCGGCTGATCGGCGTGGCGCGGATGATGGACATGATGCTGACGGGACGCGTCTATACCGCGACCGAGGGCGCGTCCTACGGCTTTACCCAATATGTGACGGAGGCCGGCAACGGGCTCGGCAAGGCGCTGGAGCTTGCGACCAAGGTCGCCTCCAACGCGCCGCTGACCAATTTCGCCGTGCTCCAGGCGCTGCCGATGATCGCGGAGGCCAATCCGCAGACCGGCCTGTTGATGGAATCGCTGATGGCGACGGTGGCGCAGAGCGACAAGGAAGCAAAGCGCCGGATCCGCGAGTTCCTCGAGCACAAGACCGCCAAGGTAAAGCCGAAGTCATGAGCGCGCAGCCGTCCTCTTCCAGCATGGAGCGCGGCGCGAGCACTTCTCCGCTGCGGCCGATCTCGTTCGGCGATCCCGCAATCGACATCGAGCGCCGCGATGACGGCACGATTTACCTCAGGCCGAAGCAGCCGCTCGGCGACTATCCCGCCCGCATCACCGACCGCCTGCATCACTGGGCGAACACCACGCCGGACCGCGTCTTCATGGCGGAACGCGAAGGCGGCCGCTTCTGGCGCAAGATCAGCTACGCCGAGCTGCTCACCGCGAGCCGGCACATCGCCTCCGCGCTGATTGCGCGCGGCCTGTCGGCGGAGCGGCCGGTCGTGATCCTGTCCGGCAATTCGATCGACCACGCGCTGCTTGCCTTCGGCGCGTTCTATGCCGGCATTCCGTTCTGCCCGGTGTCGCCGGCCTATTCGCTGGTGTCGAAGGATTACGGAAAGCTCTCCTACCTGATGAAGCTGCTGACACCGGGCCTCGTCTTCGCCGAGGACGCCGACAGATTCGCGGATGCGCTCGCCGCCAACGTCTCGCTCGGCACCGAGATCGCCGCATCCTACGGCGCCGTGCCGGGGCGTGACGTCACCACGCTGGCCGACCTCATGGCGACGCCGATCCGCGGCGATCTCGACGCGGTGCACGGCAGGATCGGCCCCGACACCATCGCAAAATTCCTGCTGACGTCGGGCTCGACCGGCAATCCCAAGGCCGTCATCAACACCCAGCGCATGATCTGCGCCAACCAGGTGATGCTGCGCGAGACGCTCGCCTTCCTCAAGGACGAGCCGCCCGTCATCATCGACTGGCTGCCCTGGAATCACACCTTTGGCGGCAACCACAATATCGGGCTGACGCTCTACAATGGCGGCTCGATGTATCTCGACGCCGGCAAGCCGATGCCCGGCGGCATCGAGGAGACCGTGCGCAATCTCCAGGAGATTTCACCGACGGTCTATTTCAACGTGCCCAAGGGCTACGAGTCGCTGCTGCCTTACTTGCGCGACGACCAGGGCCTGCGCGCAAAGTTCTTCGACCGGCTGCACGCGATGTTCTTCTCGGGCGCGGCACTCTCGCCGTTCGTCTGGAACAGCCTCGACGAGCTCGCGGTCAAGGAGAAGGGCTACCGCGTGCCGATGCTCACCGGCTTAGGGGCGACCGAGACCGCGCCGTTCTTCATGTCGGTCAATCCGCGCACCAGCCGCTCCGGCCATGTCGGGCTTCCGGTGTCGGGCAATGACGCCAAGCTGGTGCCGAACAACGGCAAGCTCGAGGTGCGCTGCAAGGGACCGAACGTGATGCCCGGCTACTGGCGTCAACCCGAGATCACCGCAAAATCCTTCGACGAAGAGGGGTTCTACAAGCTCGGCGATGCCCTGAAGCCGTCCRACCCCGATGATTTCAATGCCGGCTTCGATTTCGACGGCCGCATCGGTGAGGATTTCAAGCTCGCGAGCGGGACCTGGGTCAGCGTCGGCCCGCTGCGCGCGCGCTTCGTCGGGGCCTGCGCACCGCTGGTGCGCGACGTCGTCATCGCCGGCATCAACCGCGACGAGATCTCCGCGCTCGTGGTGCTCGATCTCGACGGCTGCCGCCTGGTCAACCCGACGCTGCCGGCCGACGATCTCGTCGTGACCGCACGCGACCGGCTGGTGCGCGAGGCCTTCCGCGAGCGCCTGACCGCCTTCCTCGGCTCCGCCACCGGCTCCTCGACGCGGATCACGCGCGCGATCCTCATGGAAACGCCGCTGTCGATCGACAAGGGCGAGGTCACCGACAAGGGCTCGATCAACCAGCGCGCGGTGCTGGAACATCGCAACGCGTTGATCGAGGAGCTCTACGCTGCCAATCCGTCGGACCGTGTGATATCGGTCGGATAAACAAACACCGCCACAGGAGAACGCCATGTTGTTAAGGGATCAGGCAGCCATCGTGACCGGTGGCGCATCGGGACTGGGCGCGGCGACCGCGCGAAAGCTGGCGGCGCAGGGCGCCAGGGTCGCGGTCTGCGATCTCAACGCCAAGCTCGCCGAAACCGTCGCCGCCGAGATCAAGGGCGTGGCCGTGACCTGCGACGTCTCCGATGCCGCCTCGGCCGAAGCCGCCATTGCCGCGGCCACCAAGGCCCACGGCCCGGCGCGCGTGCTGGTCAACTGCGCCGGCATCGGCGTCGCCAAGCGCGTGGTCGGCCGCGACGGGCCGATGGCGCTCGCCGATTTCGACAAGGTGATCAAGGTCAATCTGATCGGCACCTTCAACATGCTTCGCCTCGCCGCTACGGAAATGTCCAAGCTCGAGCCGCAGGCGACCGGTGAGCGCGGCGTCATCATCAACACGGCCTCCGTTGCCGCCTATGACGGCCAGATCGGGCAGTCGGCCTATTCGGCCTCCAAGGGCGGCATCGTCGGCATGACGCTGCCGATCGCGCGCGAGCTCGCGCAGTTCGGCGTCCGCGTGCTGACGATTGCACCCGGCCTGTTCCTGACGCCGCTGCTCGCCAACCTGCCGCAGGAAGCCCAGGATTCGCTCGCCGCCGCGATCCCCTTCCCGCGCCGGCTCGGCCATGCCGACGAATTCGCCGCGCTCGCGCTGCACATGGTCGAGAATTCGTACCTCAACGGCGAAGTGGTCCGGCTCGACGGCTCGCTGCGCATGGCGCCGAAGTAAGGCGCAACGAAAGCAAGGCCACCACATGTTCGTGAACAGGCGCGAGGTACAGATCCAGTGGGGCGATTGCGACCCCGCCAACATCGTCTATTACCCGCGCTATTTCGCGATGTTCGACGATTCGACGTCGACCCTGTTCGAGGTTGCCGGGTTCTCCAAGCAGGACCTGGTCCGCAAGTACGGCCTGGTGGGGATCCCCATGGTCGACACGCGGGCCAAGTTCTACATCCCCTCGACCTATGGCGACTGGATCACCATCGAAACGAAGATCGAGAGCATCAAGCGCTCGAGCTTCGAGGTGAAGCACAATGTCTACAAGGGCGAGGCGCTGGCGATCGAGGGTTTTGAAACCCGCGTCCTGGTCGCCCGCGATCCGGTTAACCCCGACAAGCTGAAATCCGCACCGTTCCCGGCGGAAATGGTAGCGAAATTCGTAGGGAATTAGATCCTGGCCGGTTCCTGGAGCTAAATCGCCGCATCACCAAAAGACGGGGCTGAATTCACGTTCGATTTCTGCTTTCAAAGAAAACACGTAAAGGGAGGAATAGATGAAACGCTTTTACCTGACCGCCGCGATCGCCGCGGCCACGCTCGCGTTGCCGGCGCTGCCCGCGCTGGCCCAGACCAGTGAAGTCACCATCGGCATCACCACCACCACCACCGGCCCGGGTGCCGCGCTCGGCATCCCCGAGCGCAACGCGCTCGAATTCGTGCCGAAGGAAATCGGCGGCGTGCCGCTGAAGGTGATCGTGCTCGACGACGGCGGCGATCCCACCACCGCGACCACCAACGCCCGCCGCTTCGTCACGGAATCCAAGGCCGACATCATCATGGGTTCGGCGCTGACGCCGCCGACGATCGCGGTCTCCAATGTCGCCAACGAAGCCGGCATTCCGCATTTCGGGCTGGCGCCGTTCCCGATCACGCCGGAGCGCATGAAGTGGTCGGTGGCGATGCCGCAGCCGATTCCGATCGTGGGCAAGGTGCTGTACGACCACATGAAGAGCAAGGGCGTGAAGACCATCGGCTATATCGGCTATTCCGACTCCTATGGCGACCTCTGGTTCAATGACCTGAAGGCCCAGGCCGTGCCGATGGGCATGACCATCGTCGACGAGGAACGCTTCGCCCGTCCCGACACGTCGGTGACCGGGCAGGTGCTGAAGCTCGTCGCCGCCAATCCCGACGCGATCCTGGTCGGCGCCTCCGGCACCGCGGCAGCACTGCCGCAGACCGAGCTGCGCGAGCGCGGCTATCAGGGCCTGATCTACCAGACCCATGGCGCGGCCAGCATGGACTTCATCCGCATCGCAGGTAAGGCGGCCGAAGGCGTGCTGATGGCCTCGGGCCCGGTGATGGACCCCGAGGATCAGCCGGACGAGGCCGCGACCAAGAAGCCGGGCCTCGCGCTCAACGCGGCCTATGAAGGCAAGTACGGCCCGAACAGCCGCAGCCAGTTCGCCGGCCATTCCTACGACGCGTTCGAGATCCTGAAGCGCGTGATCCCGACGGCGCTGAAGACGGCGAAGCCCGGCACGCCGGAATTCCGCGAAGCCATCCGCCAGGCGCTGCTGTCCGAGAAGGAGCTGGCGGCGAGCCAGGGCGTCTACAACTTCACCGAAAAGGACCGCTACGGCCTCGACGAGCGCTCCCGCATCCTGCTCACGGTGAAGAACGGCAAGTACACGCTGGTGAGGTGAGCGCGGCGAGAGTTTTGCGACGACGGGGGCCGGCCCGATGGGCCGGCTCTTTTGTTTTTGGCTTTGAGGGTGAGCTGCGGCTCCAACGCTGGTGCGCTCCCCCTCCCGCTTGCGGGAGACGGGTGGGGTGAGGGCATCTCCGCGTAGGGAGTCGAGATATGCGGAAGAAATCCCCCAGAGGAGAGAGCCCTCACCCGCCACGCTCTGCGAGCGTGTCGACCTCCCCCGCACGCGGGGGAGGTGCACCGAGCCTGTGGAAGCGGTACGCGCCTCAAGCCGCCTGCCGCAGCGGGGTCCAGGCGAACTCGGGATAATACGCGTCCATCATCCGGTCGACATAGGCGGTGAGGTTCGGAAATCCTTCGGCGCGCTCGCGCAGCTTGGACTCGAAGAACGGCGTCAGCATTCCGGCAAGCATACCAAAGGCGGTGGCATCGACCCCGCAGGGCTTGTTGCCCATCAGATAGGCCTTGTCGCCGAGCTGCACCGAGAGCGCAAACAGCGAGCGCAGGGCGAGATCGACGTCGTCATCGGGCGCGTGACGGCCAAGGCCGGAGAGCAGATAGTTCTCGGCGACGCGGAATTGCGCATCCTCGCGCAGCTTCTCGCGATTGTGCTCCGGCGCGCCGTCGAAGAAATGCGCGGGCCCCTTGGCGAAGTTGACGGAATCGACCCAGCGCGCGCCCACCACCGCCCAATAGACGTGATGCTCGATCATGCGCTCGAACGCCCAGGCCTGCGCGCGCTCCTGCAACGAGAGGCCGGCGTCGAAATCGAAGCCGTAGCGGCGCTCGATATGGGCCCGGATGAAGGTGGAATCGGCCACCGCCTCGCCGCCATCGTCGATGAAGGGCAATTGCCCCTTGGGCGAGGCCGGCGGCATCGCCCGCTCCTTCCGGTAGGGCAGTCCCGCCATCTTGAGCTGAACCTCCGTCTTGGTGACGAAGGGGCTGATTTCCGGCAGGCCGAAACCCGTGCCAAAGCCATAAAGCGTGATCATCTGAGTGCTCCTGGACCGCGAAAGAGTTGAGGGAACCTATCGGCCGGCTGCTGCCACCATGGTGGCAGCAGCCGTGATATCTTCTGCGAAACGGGCTCCCTGCCAGGCGCGGCCCATGACATGGCGGACCAGCGCGTCCGCGGCCTGGACCAGCGAGCGCGTCACGACGCTCACCAGCGCAAAGCGGAGGTCGACGGCCATGAGATCAGGGGATACGAGGCGGCCGAACGCCAAGAGCTGCGACGCTTTGGCCTGCCAAGCCCAGATTTGGAAAGCCTGGCCGTGCCACAGCGGACCGGCCGGGCCGAAATGGGTCGGAATGATCATGGACAAATCCTCTTCAGTCGATGTGTTGTCCCGGTATAGAACCCCCCTGCTGCCAACATCCTGTCAGCATCCACGCGCCGGATTTTGAGCGGGCTGCGGTCAGGAATTTGGAAAGAGAATTGTCATGAGACGCGCCGACCGGCTGTTTCAGATCATCCAGGTGCTGAGGCGCACGCGCAAACCGCTGACGGCGGACGCGATCGCGGCCGAGCTCGAGACCTCGAAGCGCACCATTTATCGCGACATCGCAACGCTGATGGGCCAGCGCGTGCCGATCCGCGGCGAAGCCGGCATGGGCTACATCCTGGAGAAGGGATTCGACCTGCCGCCGCTCATGCTGACACCCGACGAGATCGAGGCGGCGGTGCTCGGCGCGCAATGGGTCGCGGGCCATGCCGACACCGCGCTGGCGCGCGCGGCCGAAGATCTGATGGCCAAGATCGCCGACACCGTGCCTGAGCGCCTGCGCCCCTTCGTGCTGGAGCCCGCGAGCCGCGCGCGGCCGAGCTGGAACAGGGAGCCGGACCGCCTCGACATGGCGCGCACGCGCACCCAGATCCACGAAGGCAAGAAGATCATGCTGCGCTATCGCGACGAGCAGGGCCGCCCCAGCGAGCGCATGATCTGGCCGATTTCGGTCGGCTATCTCGAAGCGGTCCGCCTGCTCGCGGCCTGGTGCGAGCTGCGCAGTGATTTTCGCAGCTTCCGCACCGACCGCGTGGTGGAGGCGTCCTATCTCGACGAACGATATCCGGAGCGGCGCGACGTGCTGCGCGCGCGATGGCGGCAGAGCCTAGTCTGGGGTCCGCCCAAAGATACGTGAAGGATATTTGACGACGATGGACGACACATCCACCATCGACCCATCGAGCTGCTGCCAGAGTTGCGGCGCCTGCTGCGGCTATTCGGCGAACTGGCCGCGTTTCTCGATCGAGAGCGACGAGGAACTTGCGGCGATCCCGGAACAGCTCGTCAACGCGCGGCAATCCGGCATGCGCTGTGAGGGCGATCGCTGTTCGGCGTTGCAGGGAGAGATCGGCAAGGCGACCGCGTGCGGCGTCTATGCGGTGCGGCCGGAGGTGTGCCGCACCTGCATGCCGGGCGATGCCGAATGCGCGATGGCGCGGCGGAAATTCGGGCTGCCGGTGATCGTCAGCGCATGATCCGGAAAAGTATGCAGCGGTCTTCCGCTCGCGACAAACGCGCAGCGTTTGCGCGGAGATCAGGCGCCGATAAAGAGCTAAAGCGCGATCTTGCGCTTTAAGCCGGAACGGCTTCCGCGACCTCGTCGTCGAACTCGTCGTCGAGCGGCGCAAGCACCGAGAGCGGCTTGGTCGACAGCGTGATCGGCTTGCGGCCACCCGACAGCGACGGCGACGATTTGACCTTGCCTTCGCGCGACAGCGCGTAGAGCGTCGAGCCGACGCGGCCGCCGTTCTCGATCAGGTCACGCTCGTTGCAGCTGGCTGCGATCGCGACCGCCAGCGAGTGCAGGTGGCTGCGGCGATAGCAGAACAGCGCCAGCCTGGCGCGCGCGTCAGGGGAAACACTCTCAACCAGCCTCGGCAGGCCACTCTCGCTGGCACGATACATTTCGCCAAGGAGCTCGTCGCGAACCGGGCAGAAATCGCTTTCATATGCGTCGCGGCTTGAAAACATTGCAGTTCTCCTCGATGCCGAAGATGCAGCGCAATTCTCTAATGAAAGGTTAACCACCCGGGGCGGTAGTCACCCGGGGGTCCTTGCTCCTATGGCGCGAATCAGTCGGCCCCGGCGGGGGCTTTCCCTGGGGCCATCCTTCGAGACGCCCGCCTTCGGCGGGCCCTCAGGATGAGGTCTGTTTCTGCTGAAAGATTCCAACCCCTCACGGTGAGGAGGCGCGAAGCGCCGTCTCGAACCATGCAGGCCCGGCGGCTTTACGTAGCCCGGATGGAGCGAAGCGTAATCCGGGAGGATCGCAGTGCGTGGCACGACCCCGGATTGCGCTTCGCTCCATCCGGGCTACGAAATCAGCCAAGCCTTACGCCCCGACCGCGCCGTCAGTTCGCCGCCATGAGGATGGAGAGACCGAAGCCGGTCAGGTGGTGCAGCGCCTGGTCGACGCCGATCAGGGTCCAGAACCAGGGATGCTCCTGGTTGACGCCGAAATTGGCCGAGACGAGGCCCTTGGCCCGGTCGACCGTGATGTGGATCGCGAAATCGATCAGGGCCACGAACCAGAATCTCGGCGCGACGATCAGGATCAGCGGCAGCGCAACCGCAAGGTGAATCAGGCAGTGCACGAGAAGCGGCAGAGCCCAGCCGTGCTTCTGGTCCTTGCCGTGCGCCATCCAGGCGGTCTGAAGCACGAAATCGGCGATGATGTGCTTGAAGGTGAGCAGCAGCATCCAGCCAATGAGCGCTTCAACCGGAACCGCCGATGACATGGGTGGAAACGACACGCTGACGCCCTCATTGAGGTGACAAGAAAAATTGGAGCGTTCGGCGCAACTTCTTCTTGGACCGGTCAAATCGCCGGGACCTCTGATTTATGACATCTCCCGCGGCGGAATGCAGCCGGGGGAAACGGGAAAATCGCCAACTGTGGCTAAACGGTGATAGGATGACCAATCGCCGCGGGCGGCCGGGTAACGTTACCTTCGGCTCGAAATTTGCTTTCCGGTGCCGGCGCGCTATCATCCCGACCAGAGGATTATCGTTCTTATTTCAGACGGTTACGAGTTTTCCAGCGCGCCGGCCGGGCTACCCGGCGCCGCCGCCATAACAGGATTGATTGAGGCCAGAGTGCTGCCATGAGTACTGAAGGCCCGACTTCATTGACCGAGCCGCCGCCGCGGCGCCCCAAGGTGATCAAGACCAATCAGCAGCAGGTCCTGCTGTACGTCGTGCTGACCTTGCTGCTGTCGCTTGCCACCGTCTGGGCCGGCCGCACGCTGGTGCACAGTTCGGAGACGCTGACCTTTGCCGCCGGCGCCCCCAACAGCGACGAAGCCTTGTTCGCGGCCAAGCTCGCCGCTGTGCTGAAGAACAACGCCTCGCGTTTCCGGATCAAGGTCGTCAACAATCCCGACAGCGCCAAGGCGCTCGCACAGTTCGACCGCCGCCAGGCCGATCTCGCCATTCTGCGCACCGATGCCAAGGTGCCGCCGCGGGCCCGCACGCTGGCGATCCTGGAGCACGATCTCGTGCTGCTGCTCGGTCCCGGCAACAAGAAGATCAAGTCGCTTGCCGAGTTGAAGAAGAAGAAGGTCGCCGTCGTTGCCGAGAACGAGTCCTCGCTTGCCTTCGTCCGCAATATCCTCGACATCCCCGACGGTCCCGACGCCGCGAAGATCCAGATGGCACCGCAGGGCGCGACCCTCGACAAGCTGTTTGCGCCGGCGAGCGGCTTTGGTGCGGTGATCGCCATCGTCCACGCGTCCAGGGCGGTGCGCGACAAGGCCTATGAGCAGGTCGCCAAACGCGGCGGCTTCACGCTGAACGCGATCGACGAGGCCAAGGCGCTGGCGCGCAAATTCCCCGGGATTTCCGCCGAGACACTGACGGCAGGCACGCTGTCCGCATCGCCCGAAATCCCCGACGATGATCTCGACACGATCGGGCTCGAATGGCTGCTGGTCACGCAATCCAAGATGTCGGTGACCACGGCCGGAGAGCTTGCGCGCATCGTCTACGAGAACAAGTCCGCGCTCGGGCTCGACAACGGCTTCGCGACCCACATCGAGCCGGCCTCCGTCGAGAAGGATGCCTTCGTGATGGCGCATCAGGGGGCGGCCGACTACATCAACGACGACACCAAGTCGTTCATGGATAAGTACAGCGACCTGATGTACCTGGGCGCCGCCGCGCTGAGCGTCATCGGCTCGATCTTCGCGGCGATCTACGCCAAGATCACCCGGATCGCGCCGGAGAAGGCCAGCGAGCTCTCCACCGCCATCCTCGATATCGGCGAGCGCATCGAGCACGCCCATTCGCTGGATCAGCTCGAATGCCTCCAGGACGAGCTGGAGGGCATTCTGCGCGGCGCCGTCATCGGGCTGAGAGACGGCACGATCAGTACCGACGGGCTCGACACGTTCAAGCTCGGCTACGAGTTCGTCCGCGACGAGATCGGGATGCGCCGCGACTACCTGAAGCGCCGTGCCGGCGACGCCGACAAGGCGGCTCACGATGCCGCCCCTCCCCAGCATGACGACAGCAATGTCGTGGTGGTGAAGACGGCTCAGAGTGCCTGACCTATCAAGCCGTCTTCAGACTTGGCCTGTAGACTTGGACCTGCAGACTTGGGCCTGCCGGCATTTCCAGCCGGAACCCGGGAACCCTCCCCATCCGCAACCGTTTGCTCCCGGATGCAACCGGAGAACGCAGCATGCGTACACTCCTCATCATCATCCTCGTGGGAATGCTGACGGCGGTCGGCTACTTCGCTTATTCCGCAATGACGATCGAGGGTGAGCCGATCCCGACGGAAGGCTATGTGGCACTGGTGCTGGGAGCGGGGTTTTCCATCGTTGTCGGCGTCGGCCTGATGGTGTTGCTGTTTTTCAGCAGCCGCCACGGTTACGACGAGCCGCCACATTTCAGGTAGGCGCCTGTTTCGGGAAGACTTGTCGGGAAGATTTGGGTCGAAGATTAGGGTCAAGGGCAGCTCAGCCCRCCTTCACGTCGGCCGTCCCCAGCGCTTGCGCCCTGATCCGGGCAATGGCGCGCTTCAGCGCCACCTGCCGGCGGTCGGGCTCGGCCGCGGCGCGCGCCTCGGYCATCGCGCCGGAAAGGTCGCTCAACGGCAGCGCGCCGTCGAAGGTCGGCTTCGCCAGGCCGTCGATGATGGCGTGCCAGTCGGCCAGACCGTGGCGATAGGGATCGCCGTGGCCCGCGATCATGTTGGCGCTGTCGATGATCGCCGGCACCGCCGCCGGCTGCTTGGCCAGCGCGCGCGAGATCATGTGCAGCCAGCGCTCGACCCAGGCCCGCTCCTCGGCGTAACGGATCGAGAACAGCCGCCAGCGCTTCAGCGCCGCCTCCAGCTTGAGACGCCGGATCCCGATCCAGCTCGCGCTCGAGAACCGGATCGAGACCCGCCGGTGACGCCATCCGATCATGTCGAGCGCATCGAGCACCGGCTCGCCGGCAATCGCCGGCAGCGCGTCGATCAACTCGTCGAAGCGGAACTTCATGACCTCGACCGATGGCGGCCCGCCGCCGGCAAGCTCCATCAGCTTCAACTGCGCGATCCGGATCGGATCCTCATAGGCCATCCGCATCGCCATCAATCGTGCGACCTCGCTGAGCGTGCGGCCATCGTCACCGAAACGGCTGACGAAGCGGCAGACCCRGTCGACATAGAGCTGGGCATAGCTCGTGCCCTGATATTCGGTGAGGYGATGAATGCCGTCGCTGACAACGGGCGCCGCAGCTTCCGGCAGCCCCTCGGGCAGGAACGGCGGCGTGTCGTCCTCCTCTCCGATGAGATCTTCGAAGAGGTAGCGAAGCGAAGCCAGGATGCCGTCGTCATTCGCCACGCGATCAATTCCCTCAAGCAATGCGGGGCCTCAAGCAGGCTTCGCTGCCATCGCCGCGATCGCCGCGGTCTGTTGAGCCAGCCGCTGCTCAAGCGTGCTGAGGTTCTGGAACAGGCGCGCGCTCGATAGCCGCAGAAAATAGAAGCCGAAGGCCGGGTTCTGCACGTAGAGCTCCTCGACCTTGTTGTAGCCGACGCGAAGGATGACTCCGGGCTCGACGCATTCGAGGGTCTGCGTGCGGGTGTTCGACGGTGACAGCATGCCGAGCTCGCCGACGATGGCGCCGACCGGCAGCTCGATGCCGGATTCGACCAGGCGGAAGCGGCCGCTGACGATATAGGCCATGTCCTCGGCTTTCTCGTCCTTGTAGAACAGCACCTCACCGGCCTTGCATTTGTGCTCGGTCATGAACGGCTTCAGCCAGTCCATCGAGAGGTCGGAGTTGACCGACTTGCGGACGTCGCGCACGAGCTGGAGCATCTGGTGCAGGCGATAGGCATTGAGGCAGAGCACCAGGACCTGCACGCCGATCACCAGATAATTGTGCGCTGGGATGGCGGTCGCGATCAGGACGAGATTGGTGAGAATGCCGAAGACGCGGAGCGGGATCATCGTCCGCATGGTGGTGGTGGCGACCACGAACACCGAGGCGAACAGGGCGCCGGCGGTTCCTGCGTGCTGTGCAATATGTGACGTATCCATGGGGCCAACCAACCTTGACATGAACGTAACGGGCTCGCCGGGGCGAGAACGCCCAACATCACGGCCGCGCATCCCCCTATATGGGGAAGAACGGACGGCTTGTCTGTGATTTAGCCCATTGGATGTGCGGATTCCGGGGGGCCGATAAAGCGGCCTGCCGTCGTTGACGGCCTCCGCCCGGGCGGGCACTTTGGCGCCGAAGTCCCAGCCGGGGCCTCAGCAATCCATCCCGAGACCGGGCCGCCTTCCCGCATGTCGAAGCCACTGATTCCAGCGCTGGCACAGTTCGTGGCCGCCACGGCCGGCCGCAACATGACCAAGGCGGCCTATGTGGCCGTGACCGTCGGCGTCGTGACCATGGTGCTCTTGACGGTCAACCCGGCCTATGAGGCGGCGCACCGCTGGGTCGACGCCCTGCTCTGGGTCTGCCTGGTCTATTTCGTGTTCGAATGGCTGGTCCGGCTGCGCCACATGAGGCGAACCGAGCGCCTTGCGCTCTACATGTCCTCCTCCGCCGGCATCGTCGATGCGATCGGAGCGCTGGCCGTGCCGGTCGCGCTGATTCTCGGCGTCGAGCTCCGGACGGCCTGGCTGCTCAGCGTGCTCTGGGTCCTGAAAGTGGTGCCGGGCATTCCCGGCCTGCGGCAGCTGCGCCGCGTGCTGGTGCTGGAATCCGGCCCGCTGCTCAGCGTGCTCGTGATCTTCCTGATGGTGGTCTTCCTCGCCTCGGTCGCCGAATATTTCCTGGAGCGGGACGTACAGCCGCAGACCTTCGGCAGCGTGCCGGCCGCGCTGTGGTGGGCGGTGGTGACCTTGACGACGACCGGCTATGGCGACGTGGTGCCGGTCACGCCGCTCGGACGCATGGTGGCGGCGCTGGTGATGATCTCCGGCCTCGGCGTGTTCGGCCTGTGGACCGGTATTCTTGCGACCGGCTTTGCCGCCGAGACCCGGCGCGACAATTTTCTCAAGACCTGGGAATCCGTCAGCAAGGTGCCGTTCTTCGCGGCGCTCGGACCGGCGGCGATCGCCGACGTCACCCACATGCTGCGGACCATGGAGCTGCCGGCGCGCACCATGATCATCCGCAAGGGCGCGCAGGGCGACTGCATGTATTTCATCGCCGCCGGCGAGGTCGAGGTCGACCTGCCCGGCAAGAAGGTGCGGCTCGGCGACGGCGCCTTCTTCGGCGAGATGGCGCTGCTCGGCAACAACATGCGCGGCGCCAACGTCTCGACCACAAAGGTGTCGCGGCTGCTGGTGCTCGACCTCGTCGACTTCCGCGTGCTGATGGCGCGGCATCCCGATCTCGCCGAGACCATCGACGCCGAGGCCAAGCGCCGCACGCTCGAAAACAAGTAAATGGAGACAAGAATGTCGGATACAGCCGACGCGGCTAGCAGCCCCGTGCTCGAAATCAGCGGCGCGCGCGCCACCATCCGCCTCAACCGGCCCAAGCACCTCAACCGGCTCCAGGCCGAGGATCTCGGCGAGCTCGTCAAACTGTTCGACCGGGTCGAGGCCGATCCGGCGCTCCGCGTGCTGGTGCTGACCGGCACGGGGCGGGCGTTCTCGGCCGGCTACGACCTCAATTCGGTCGCCGAGCGCGCGGTCARCGCCAGCGAGCAGCAAAGCGCGGGCTCGGCCTTCGAGGTGGTGGTGAACCGGCTGGAGGATCTCGGCGTGCCGACGATCTGCCGGCTCAACGGCGGCGTCTATGGCGGCTCGACCGACCTCGCGCTCGCCTGCGATTTCCGCATCGGCGTCGACACCGCCGAGATGTTCATGCCGGCGGCGCGGCTCGGGCTGCACTACTACAGGAGCGGCATCAAGCGCTACGTGACGCGGCTCGGCGTCGACAACGCCAAGAAGCTGTTTCTCACGGCACAGAAGATCAGCGCGCCGGAAATGCTGCGGATCGGCTACCTCACCGCCATGGTGCCGGAGGAAACGCTCGACGAGGAAGTCGACAGGCTTGCCAACATTCTCGCCGGCAACGCGCCGAAGGCGATGCGCGGCATGAAGCGCGCGATCAACGAATTCGCCCGCGGCGAATTGGACGAACAAGCCGCCGACCAGCGCCACCGCGACAGCATGCGCGGCGACGAGATCAAGGAAGGCATCAAGGCGTTCGCGGAGAAGCGAGCGCCAAAATTCTGATCACGCCCGCTTCGACCGCATCGCGCGCACCTGCGTGAGCTCGGGATCGCGGACGAGCGCCTGGTAGCGTTTGCTGTCGACGGCGTAGATCGCGATCCGGCCCTCACTGTCGGCATGAACGCCCCAGCCGAAGCGCTTGCCGAGGCTCGACGCCCTTATGCACGCCTGCCCCCGGGAGAAGAACGCTTCGCGGGCCGCACGCTTCTCCGTCTTCGTCGCCTTCACATCGAGCTCGCGTCCCGGCGCAGACGTCGCGAAGATCACGTCGTCGGACGTGTATTTGTAGGGCGCCTTGGCGATCATCCCGTATTGCAGGCACGCCACCGTCGGCTTTCCCCCGCGGAGCGGCGGCTCCTCGCCGGTACGCGCGGGACAGTCTTCAGCAACCCGGATGAAGGTGTTGAAGCAGTTGGTCGTGTGCATCGTCATCTGCAACCCCGGATCGTTCAACCACCAACGGCCGCCGCATGCCGGGCTGCCATCTCGTCATCCGCCGCATTGATGCGCTGGAACGCAGGCCGCGACGTCATCCGCTCGGCATAACGGACGAACACGTCCTTCTTCGGCACGATCCCGAACATCATGGTCCAGCTGAACGCGACACCCCACAAGATATCCGCGGCCGTCATCCGCTCGCCAAGCAGATAGGGTCCCTTGGACAATTGCGCCTCGAGCGCACCCAGCATGGTATCATAGTCGGCATAAGGCGACTGCGTGATCGGCGCGGGCTCGCGCTGCATGAACTTGTCGATCAGGGCCGGCTCGAACGACGCGCCGTAATAGGCGATCCAGCGCAGGTAAGGGCCACGCCGCGGATCGTTGAGTGCCGGCGTGAGGCCGGCCTGCGGAAACAGATCGGCGAGAAAGATGGTGATCGCGACCTGCTCGGTGACGAGCGCCTCGCCGTGGCGGACCGCCGGCACCTTGCCGAGCGGATTGATGGCGAGGTAGGCGGGCCGGCGCTGCTCGCCCGCCTTCATGTTGAGGACATGGAGATCGTAGGGCGCCCCCAGCTCCTCCAGCAGCACCCGCGTGCCGGTGGCGCGGCTTTGCGGCGAATAATACAGCGTGATGCGGTTCGGATCGGTCATGGCAGGTCTCCATCTGGCCGGCTGGCGATGGCGCTTGTAGCGGACCATACCTGACATCCTGTGTCAGGTATGGTTTAAAGGATCATGCGCGCGAGCCGGATGCTGTCGATCCTCACCACCCTCCAGGCGAAGGGGCAGGTCACTGCGCCTGAATTGGCCGAGGCCTGCGAGGTGTCGGTGCGCACGATCTATCGCGACATCGACGCGCTCGCGGCGTCCGGCGTCCCTGTTTATGCCGACCGCGGCGCGGAGGGCGGCTACCGCCTGCTCGACGGCTACCGCGTGCGGCTGAACGGATTGTCGCAGAACGAGGCGGAAGCGCTGTTTCTGACCGGACTGCCCGGCCCGGCTGCGGCGCTTGGGTTTGATGCGGCGATGATCGCCGCACAGAACAAGCTGATGGCGGCGCTGCCCGCTCATTTGCGCCGGGATGCCGGCCGGATGCAGGAGCGCTTCCATCTGGACGCGCCGGGCTGGTTCGGCGAGACGGAAGAACCAAAACATCTGCGCGCCATTGGCGGCGCGACATTACGCGGAACGCTGATCAAAATCCGCTACCAGAGCTGGCGATCGGAGAAGCAGCGCCGCGTCGCGCCGCTCGGCCTCGTGCTGAAGGGCGGCAGCTGGTATCTCGCGGGCCAGGTCGACGGCAGCGTGCGGACCTATCGCGCCGCGCGCGTGCTCGACTGCACGGTGCTCGACGACCCTTTCGATCGTCCCGCCGATTTCGATCTCGCCGCCTATTGGCAGGCCGCAACGCTGCGCCTCGAGGCCGAGATGCATCCCAATGTCGCGATCGTGCGGCTGTCGCCATTCGGCGTCAAACTGCTGGACGCGCTGAGCCAGCCTTACGTCAAGGCGCGCACGCAGCTTGAAGAGACCGCCGACGCGGACGGCTGGCGGATCGCCAGGGTGCCGACCGGCAAGACGTCGTGGCACGCCGCGGCCGAATTGCTGCGGCTCGGGCCCGAGGCCGAAGTGCTGGAGCCGGCCGATCTGCGCGAGAAGATGGCGGAGCTGACACAGGCGATGGCCACGCGCTATCGCGCATCGTCGCAGGCCATGGCGCCGGCGGCGCGGAAGGCCTGACCATGGCGCACCTTGCCGCAGCCCACGAAACAATCCTGAAACACGATTCTCAGCCCCCGCCATGAACGCATTCCCGCTTCGGCCCGACCGAGATGCAGGGACACAACAACGGCCTCGCGCCACACTGGAGAATGAAGATGTTTCGTAAGCTTGCACTTGGTCTGATCGCCGCCGGTTCGCTCGGCGCGGCCGCCCTCGCCCCCACCGCCGCGTCGGCCCACGGCTTCCATCACCATTGGGGTCCCGGCTGGGGCTTTGGCGGCATCTACGTCAACACCGGCGTCAACAATTGCTACCAGGAGCGCGTCGTCCGCACCCGCCACGGCCTGCGCGTCCGCGTCGTGAACGTCTGCGCCTACGGGATCTACTGATATCGCGCGTCCACAACAAAACCCCGATCGCTCCGCGATCGGGGTTTTTGCGCGCCGCACCGCATTTGATCAACGCGGCTGGCGCTGCCGGCGAAACCAGGCCCAGGTCTCACGCGTCGTCGCGATGTAGCCGCGGCCGCGATGGACGATCTCGCCGTCGACGATCTCGTTCAGCTTCGGCAGCGCGTGGAAGGGTATCGAGGGATAGGCGTGATGCTCGACATGGTAGGGCATATTCCACGCGAACCATTTGACGATCGCGGCGGTGTAGGTGGTGCGCGTGTTCTGGAAGGCGCTGCGGGTGCGGTCGCAGCCGGTGTGCTCGGCATAGAGATAGGGCCGCAGGAAGAACTGCCCGATGACAAGCGGCACGATCCAGACCCAGAGCAACAGCGCCGAGGAGAACCACAGCGAGAGCGCGAGCAGCAGCGCATAGAGCGCAGCATAGGCGCGCGCCTCGCGCACGATGGTGGCGCGCTTGTTTTCGGGAATCCAGGGCACGGTGACCTTGCCGGTCACGGCGTGGCCGAGCATCAGCCAGAGGCGGCCGGCGACCTGAAGCAGGCCGCTATAGGCGAGCGCCAGTTGCGTATCGGATTTCGGCTTCACGCCGACGATCAGCTCCGGGTCCTTGTCCGGATCCTGGGTGTAGCGGTGATGGTCCCAGTGAAACAGGCAGTAATATTCGTAAGGTTGTCCGATGATGAAGCCCGAGGGATAGCCGACCGCAAGGTTGAGGCCACGGCTCCTGAACGCGGTCTTGTGCGCGGTCTCGTGCAGCGCCATGAACAGGAAGGCGACGAAATAGCCCTGCACCGCCATCAGCGGCAGCGCCCATAACACCCCCCAGGCCGAAGAGACCTTCCAGACCAGCGCGCCGACCAGCACGACCAGGCCGTAATGGCTGAGGCTTTTCGCGGCCCCCCTGAGATTGGAGCGCACCGACAATTCACGCAGCATCGCCGGCGTCAGCGGCTTCAGGCGATGGCCGGGCTCTGAAATCGTTGCGTCGCTCATGATCGGATGCCTGCCCTACTTGCTGAGGAGTTCTGCGATCTCGGCCTTGAGGAAGGCCTGATCGCGCGGATTGTTGACGGGATTTCCGGCGCGATGGCCGTGCAGCGACGGGATCGGATGCAGCACCGCGGACTTCGCGTTGAGCAGCCGGCCGAGCTCGTCCTCGTTGTCGCGGACATCGAAATAACGATCAGTCGCGCCGGGCATCAGCAGCATATGCGCCTTGATCGCGGCGAGCGCGCGGTCGACATCGCCGGAGAACTCGGCGCACCGGCTGATGTCGCCGTTCTGCCAGATGTCGATCTGCACCAGCAGGTCGTTGGCGTCGCGCCGGGCAAAGGTCGCGTCCCAGCCGCGGACGAGATAGTCTTCCAGCGAGCTGAAGCCGGCTTCGCGCCAGACCTCGTCGCGGTAGAAGCCGTGCGACATCGCCCAGCCGGCATAGACGCGACCCATCGCCCGGAAGCCAGCCACGGGCTTGTCGACGAAACGGCCGTCGCGGAAGGCGGGGTCGGCGGTCAGCGCGGCCTTCACGCCTTCGAGGAAGACGTAGTTATAGGGCGCGCAGCGGGCGCTGCCGCACACCACCGCGGCACGTTCCACCATATCGGGATAGCGGGCCGCCCAGTGATAGGCCTGCATGCCGCCCATCGACCAGCCATAGACCAGCGCGAGCTTCGCGATGCCGAAACGTTCGGCGAGCAGGCGGTGCTGGACCGCGATCGCGTCGTGATAGGTCACCTGCGGGAACGACGCGCCGGCGAAGTTCGACGGTGACGACGACAGGCCGTTGCCGAACAGATTCGGGATGATGATGAAATAGCGTTCGGGATCGAGCACACCGTCGGGCCGGATCAGCCACTCGGTGTCATAATGCTGCGCGCTGAACGAGGTCGGGTAGAGGATGACGTTGTCCTTGGCCGCGCTC